>JASFOS010000020.1:0-22038 GCA_050116415.1 Thioalkalispiraceae bacterium | reverse complement strand
GTAACAGAAGGTCAAACTATCAAGGTCGAAACCATCAAGGCAGACGATGGTGCTTCTGTTGATATTGAAAAGGTACTGATGATCGCAGATGGCGATAACATCAAGATTGGCGCCCCTTACGTAGAAGGTGGCAAGGTGACTGCGACGGTGAAAGGCCACGGTCGCGGTGACAAAGTGAAAATCGTTAAATTCCGTCGTCGTAAGCACTCGCGCAAACAGCAGGGTCATCGTCAGAACTACACGGAATTACAAATCACCGGTATTGCCGGGTAAGGAGTAGGTAACAATGGCTCATAAAAAAGCTGGTGGTAGTACTCGCAACGGCCGCGATTCGGAATCCAAACGCCTTGGCGTGAAACGTTTCGGTGGCGAAACAGTATTAGCAGGCAACATCCTGGTGCGCCAACGTGGCACCAAGTTTCACCCGGGAGTGAATGTGGGTATCGGTAAAGATGATACTTTGTTTGCCAAAGTTGATGGCAACGTGGTATTTGAGGTCAAGGGGCCTAAAAAACGTAAATTCGTGAGCATTGTGCCAGCCGCATAATTGCTGCGAAACAACGAAGCACGATAAAGACCCCGTCCAATGTGACGGGGTTTTTTTTACCTCGCCTGCTACGAAACCAGATAACTGTGTTAAAACTTTATTTGTTGTGTAGAAAAGAGATAATTAGATGAAGTTTGTAGACGAAGCTACCATTCAGGTCGATGCCGGCAAGGGCGGAAACGGCTGTGTCAGTTTCCGGCGTGAAAAATACATCGAGTTTGGTGGCCCGGATGGCGGCGACGGTGGTGATGGTGGCAGTGTTTACCTGGTCGGTGATACCAACCTGAATACCCTGGCGGATTTTCGCTATACCCGCCGTTTCAGGGCCGAGAGTGGTGAGCAGGGCAAGGGCCGCAACATGACCGGTAAAAGTGGCGAGGATCTCTATATCAAGGTCCCGCTGGGTACCGTGGTCCACGATGAAGATACCCAGGAACTGATCGGGGACGTGGTCAACGAAGGGCAACAGCTGCTGGTGGCCCAGGGGGGGCATCATGGCATTGGCAATACCCGCTTCAAGAGCAGTACCAACCGTGCGCCACGGCAGAGCACTCCGGGCACCCCGGGTGAATCGCGGCGCCTGGTGCTTGAATTGAAAGTATTGGCCGATGTCGGTTTGCTGGGGATGCCCAACGCCGGCAAATCAACCCTGATACGCGCCATTTCCGGTGCCAGGCCCAAGGTGGCGGATTACCCGTTTACCACCTTGCATCCCAACCTGGGTGTGGTGAGCGTCGAGGCGCATCGCAGTTTCGTGGTGGCGGATATTCCCGGTATCATCGAAGGCGCGGCAGAAGGGGCAGGCCTGGGTATCCAGTTCCTCAAGCATATTTCACGTACCCGCCTGTTATTGCACCTGGTGGATGTGGCGCCGTTCGATGAAAGCATCGACCCGGTGGAGGAAGTGCGCACTATCGAAAAAGAAATGCTTAATTTCAGCCCGGAGCTGGCTGATTATGAGCGCTGGCTGGTGTTAAACAAGATCGATTTATTGCCCGATGATGAACGTGATAGCCGCTGCGATGAAATTATTGCAAGCTTGAACTGGCAAGGGCCGGTTTTTAAAATTTCCGCCATTAACAAGCTTGGCACCAGGGAACTTTGTGGGCGAATCATGGAATATATAGAACAAGTAAAGGCGCAGAAGGAAACTTCAGAATAAACCGGGAATGACTAAACCAGAACAACAATAAAGCTACAGTGATGGAACAACGTGCATATTTAAAAACATCGAAGCGCTGGGTAATCAAGATTGGCAGCGCGCTACTTACCCGTGATGGCCAGGGGCTTAACCTGGACGGTATTGCCGCCTGGGTAGAGCAGATGGTGCAGTTAAAAAAACAAGGAGTTGAAATCGTGCTGGTTTCCTCCGGTGCCGTGGCCGAGGGGATGTGTCGCCTGGGCTGGAAGACACGTCCGCATGCTCTGCACGAACTCCAGGCTGCGGCGGCAGTGGGACAAATGGGGCTGGTGCAGGCCTACGAATCACGTTTTTCCGCGCATGGCATGCATACTGCTCAGGTGTTGCTGACCCATGATGATCTCTCCAACAGGAAACGTTATCTCAATGCGCGCAGCACGATCCGCACCTTGCTTGATATGGGCGTGATACCGGTCATCAATGAGAATGATACCGTGGTGACCGAGGAAATTCGCTTTGGGGATAATGATACTCTGGCTGCGCTGGCCGCCAACCTGGTTGAAGCCGAGCATATGATTATCCTGACGGACCAGCAGGGCCTGTTCGACAAGAACCCACGCCTGTTTGATGATGCCAGGCTGGTCGAACAGGCCAGTGCCAATGATCAAAAACTCGATGCCATGGTGGGTGATACGGACAGCGCCGGGGCCTTAGGCCGAGGTGGCATGGCAACCAAGTTACGCGCGGCGCGCCTGGCAGCTCGTTCCGGGACCTCAACCGTAGTGGCGCATGGTCGTGAGCCCGATATCTTGCAGCGCTTAAGGCAGGGGGAACAGCTGGGTACACTGTTGCTGGCTGAACAGGCGGTGTCGACTGCGCGCAAACAGTGGCTGGCGGGTCATTTGCAAATTCGTGGTCAGCTGGTCCTCGATGAGGGTGCGGTCAGGGTGCTTCAAGAGTCCGGCAGAAGTTTGCTGGCAGTCGGGATTAAACAGGTCAGTGGCAACTTTGTTCGTGGTGAAATGGTTTCTTGCCTGGATCAACAGGGGCGGGAAATTGCCCGGGGCCTGAGCAACTACAGCTCAGTTGAAGTTGAAAAAATAAAGGGACAAGCGACGGATAAAATTGAAAGCCTGCTGGGTTATATCGACGAGGATGAAATCATTCATCGTGATAACCTGGTACTGGTGTAAGTAATTACTTTCAAGGATAGGGTGATGCCTGAGGAATTCGAACGAGCAGCTTTTTTAAAGAAGTCCTTATCAAGAAAAAACATTTCAGCGGAAGATTTTTTACAGGACCATTATCCGGCGATTGCGATACATTCCAACAGTACGATTTTTGCCTGTAACCAGGTGCTGGCAGACTACACCGGTTACAGTATGGATGAACTGGAAGGCATGAATGCCTGGAAGCTGTTCCCTCCTGAATCAGCAACTGTGCTGATGGAAAATTTGCAGTGTCAATCGGAACAACCCTACCAGGTGAAGGCCAGGCACAAGGATGGTAGCTTGTTTGAGATCGAGCTCAAGGCAACCAATTTTGAGCTATCCGGTGAACCTGTAAGAGCGGTGCTTGTTCGCCGCGTGTAAACGCGGTTTATTTTCGATATACGGATATCGACACGCTACGTTGCTCCTTGTCCAGCTTGGCAATAATGCCGTCACCCAGGGCAAAATGATTATATGAATCTTCCTTGTAATGATTCAGCAGGGTTTCGCGGTAGTTTTTGTACTTGCGCGTCGCATGACGAACGCGTAACGGCACACTGGTATAACCGGCCACCTGTGGCATACCATTTTGATAATGCACGCTCAGTAGTCCCGATACTTCGTTATCATCAAACACCTGGTGCCCCAGGTAATGCCCCCCTTTGTCAAAGGCCCGGGTATTTTTTAGCTTGTCAAAACTGGAGTGTGCCTGTTGCGCTGAAGAGTTGTTTTGTATGACTTCTTTTAACGCTTCGATAGTCCTGATCAGTTCATCACCATGATTGTCACTGGCGATGCTTGTTGTACTGAACAGTAATAACAGCAGGGAAGTAAGCAGATTTCGAAACATGGCGATCAGTCGGGTTGGTTGCAAGTGATTATTATGCCATTTATAAACAGGCACGACTAATACTGGTGGTTATCAAGGGCATAAAAAAAACCGGTTCAGGTGAACCGGTTTTTCATATCCAGGACTGGATTCAATTACATTGCGCGAACGCGGGCGTTCAGACGACTTTTATAACGAGCAGCCTTGTTCTTGTGAATCAGGCCCTTGTTGGCGGTTTTATCAATAACAGAAACGGCGTCGCTGTAGGCTTTTTGTGCCTGGTCTTTTTCACCAGCCTGAACCGCAGCCAGAACTTTCTTGACGAAAGTGCGGAATGTAGAACGATAACTGGCATTGTGCTGACGGCGTTTTTCCGCCTGACGGGCACGTTTGCGTGATTGAGCTGTATTGGCCAAGGTAATTCTCCCTACGGCTGTAAATTGTAAATTCAGAAAGGCGCGTATTATGGGGGTTTTGAACTGTTGGGTCAATAATTTTCAATACTTTTAACATCCCGGCAATCAGCCGTTACCCACCGCACAATTTAGGCAAGAATTACGCTAATATGGCTGGAAATTACAGATTTTTTCTTTGTTTTGCAGTAAGTTAGCAGAAAAATAACGAGAATGACTTAATTTCCATGAATTTATTACGATCCACCGCTGTCGTGAGCAGTATGACCCTGCTGTCCCGGATCCTGGGCCTGCTGCGAGATATGGTATTCACCCGGTTGTTTGGCGCCGGGCTGGGAACGGATGCCTTCCTGGTGGCCTTCAAAATTCCTAATTTCCTGCGTCGCCTGTTTGCCGAAGGGGCTTTTTCCCAGGCCTTTGTGCCGGTGCTGACCGAGTACAAAACCCGGCAGGGACAGGATGACGTGGCCGATTTGACTGCCCACGTGGCGGGCACCCTGGCCGGGATCCTGTTTATGTTGACCCTGGTGGTGGTGCTGGCCTCGCCGATCCTGGTGATGGTGTTCGCACCAGGCTTTATCGGCCAGCCTGAAAAGCTGGAGTTGACCGCGCAAATGCTGCGGGTAACCTTTCCTTATATATTATTCATTTCCCTGACCGCGCTGGCGGCCGGGGTACTCAACAGCTACGGCCGTTTTGCGATCCCCGCGTTTACCCCGGTCTTGCTCAATCTCAGCCTGATCGCCTGTGCCATCTGGCTGGCGCCGCATATGAGCGTGCCCGTCACCGCGCTGGCCTGGGGGGTGTTTATTGCCGGTATTGCCCAGCTGGGGTTCCAGTTTCCGTTTATCTACCGGCTGGGTTTGCTCAGGCGACCACGCTGGGGCTGGCAGCACGGCGGGGTACGCCGGGTAATGAAGCTGATGTTGCCGGGGATTTTCGGCTCCTCGGTGATGCAGATAAACCTGCTGTTTGATGTGTTGATTGCCTCGTTCCTGGTGACCGGCAGCGTGACCTGGCTTTACCTGTCGGACCGCATGGTGGAGCTGCCACTGGGGATTTTCGGTATCGCCTTGGCCACGGTAATCCTGCCCAACCTGTCACAAAAGCACGCCAGTTCCGACCCGGAGGGTTTTTCCCAGATGCTGGACTGGGCCTTGCGCTGGGTACTGGTGATCGGCCTGCCGTCGGCGGTGGGGCTGGCGGTGCTGGCCTCCCCCATTCTTACCACGCTGTTTTTATACGGTGACTTCACTGCCAATGATGTCCAGATGGCCAGCGTCAGCCTGTGGGCCTACTCGTTTGGCCTGCTGGGCTTTATCCTGGTCAAGGTACTGGCCCCAGGCTATTTTGCCCGCCAGGATACCAGGACGCCGGTGCGCATCGGCATCATGGCCATGGTGGTGAACATGGTCTGTAACGTGGTGTTCGTGTTTGGCATGCTGAAACTTGAGATCAGCGGTGCCCATGCCGGCCTGGCATTGGCAACCACGGTTTCCGCCTTCGTGAACGCCAGCCTTTTATTGCGTGGCTTGCGAAACGACGGGGTCTACCAGGTTCAGCCAGGTTGGCCTGGGCTGTTGTTGCAAGCGGGTGGCGCAGCATTGATCATGGGCGTGGTACTGAGCGGGATCTCAGGTACCGACAGCCTGTGGCAGGCCAGCTCGGTGATGGAGAGGGCCGGGCGATTAGCCGGTTTGATCGGCCTGGGCGCGGTGATTTATTTCGGCGTTCTCTGGTTGCTGGGCTGGCGCTTTGCTTCCCTGGCTCGCCTGCAAGGCAATTAGTATTGAATTAGGCCATAGATACATTAAGCTTGGCCTAACTTCTTGTTATACTTCCAGTCTTTTGTAGTTGATGGGACAACATGGAGCTGATTCGCGGTCTGCATAATCTTCGTCCTGAGCACCGTGGCTGTGTGGCGACCATTGGGAACTTCGATGGCGTGCATCTTGGTCACCAGGCGGTGATAGGCCAGCTGGCGGAAAAGGCCGATGAGTTGGGCTTACCCGCGGTGGTGATTACCTTTGAGCCGCAGCCGCTGGAATTCTTCGCTCCGGACAAGGCACCATCGCGGTTAACGCGTTTCAGGGAAAAACTGCAGGCGCTGAGGCGCTATGCCATCGATCGTGTGCTGTGCTTGCCATTTAACCAGAAACTGGCAAACCTGGGTTACCAGGAATTTATCCAGCACATACTGGTGGAGGGCCTGGGTATAAAATACCTGGTGGTCGGGGATGACTTTCGCTTCGGTAAAGGTCGCGAAGGACATTTTCAGCACCTGGTGGAAGCGGGCAAACAGCATGGCTTCCAGGTGGTCAACATGCACACCTTTGCCATCGATGATCAACGCGTCAGCAGTACGCGTATCCGCCATGCCCTGGAGCAGGGTGACATGGCAACCGCTGAACAATTGCTGGGGCGTGATTACCGCATGAGCGGCCGAGTCGCGCATGGTGAAAAACTGGGCCGGGAACTGGGTTATCCTACCGCCAATATTCACATTCATCGCAAAAAATCACCGTTACAGGGTATTTTCGTGGTGGAAGTGTTTGGCCTGGATAAGGAACCGCTGGCAGGTGTGGCCAGTATCGGTACCCGGCCAACAGTGGATGGTAGCAAGGTGATCCTGGAAGTATTCCTGTTCGACTTTAACCAGGATATATACGGCAAGCATTTGCAAGTAAGCTTTTTACACAAGCTCCGTGATGAAGAACGTTTCGAATCACTGGACGCATTGAAAGAAAAAATTGAAGAAGACGTAGCCAGGGCAAAAGCTTATTTCATGCAACTGAACTAAACCAACATTAAACGGTAGCAACGTGGCAGATTACAAACATACACTTAATTTACCTGAAACCGAATTTCCGATGCGCGGTAACCTGGCCAAGCGAGAGCCGGAGTTTTTAAATCGCTGGCAGCAGATAGACCTGTACGGCCAGTTACGTGAACTGTCGAAGCAGGAAAAACGCAAACCCTTTATCCTGCATGATGGCCCACCTTATGCGAATGGCGATATCCATATCGGCCATGCCGTCAACAAAGTATTGAAAGATATCATCGTTAAATCCAAAACCCTGGGTGGTTATGATGCCCCGTATATTCCCGGTTGGGACTGTCATGGTCTGCCCATCGAATTACAGGTGGAGAAAAAAGTCGGCAAGGCCGGTTTAAAAGTTTCAGCACAGGAATTCCGTAAAGCCTGCCGCGAATATGCACAACAACAGGTCAATGGCCAGCGCGAGGACTTCAAGCGGCTCGGTGTAGTAGGTGACTGGGATAATCCTTACCTCACCATGGATTACCAGTTTGAAGCGGACATCGTGCGTGCGCTTGCCCAGATCATTAACAATGGCCACTTGCATAAAGGTTCCAAGCCAGTGCACTGGTGTGTTGACTGCGGTTCGGCGCTGGCTGAAGCGGAAGTGGAATACGAAGATAAAACCTCGCCGGCGATCGATGTGCGCTTCGAGGTGCTGGATGAAGAAGCACTGTTTGCCAGGGCGCATCATACCGAGCAGAGGGGCGAGGGCAATATCTCGGTGGTAATCTGGACCACCACCCCCTGGACCTTGCCGGCCAACCAGGCAGTGGCACTCAACCCACAACTGGACTATGCGGTAGTGCAATGCGAGGGGGCAGGTGATCATCCCAAAGAACGTTTGATCATCGCTGAAGCCATGTTGAAAGACGTGATGGCACGTTATCAAGTTGAAGATTACCGGGTGGTGGCTTATTGCAAGGGTGAGGCACTGGAAGGCTTGAAGCTGGCACACCCGTTCTACGATCGTGAAGTGCCCATCATCCTCGGCGAACATGTCACCACCGAAGCCGGTACCGGTGCGGTGCATACGGCACCCGGTCATGGCCAGGATGACTACGTGGTCGGTAGTCGATATAACCTCAAAGTGGATAACCCGGTCGGCGGCGATGGCAAGTTTGTCGAAGGTACCCCCTTGTTCGAAGGCAAGCATGTCTTCAAGGCCAATGATGATGTCATTGAAACATTAAAAACCAGGAACAAGTTAGTCCACGACGAAGCGCTACGGCATAGTTATCCGCATTGCTGGCGCCACAAGACACCGATTATTTTCCGCGCCACGCCGCAGTGGTTCATCAGCATGCAGCAAAACGGTTTGCGTGAAGCCGCGTTAAAAGCCATCAAGCAAACCCGCTGGATGCCGGAATGGGGTGAAGCGCGTATCGTGGGTATGGTCGAAGGGCGTCCCGACTGGTGTATCTCGCGGCAACGTACCTGGGGGGTACCGATTACCCTGTTCGTGAACAAGAAAGACGGCAAGTTGCATCCCGATACCGATGCCCTGGTTGAAAAAGTGGCCCAACGGATCGAACAGCAGGGCATTGATGGTTGGTTCGAAATGGATGCTTCCGAGTTGCTCGGTGATGACGCGGAAAATTACGATAAAGTCAGCGACACCCTGGATGTATGGTTTGATTCCGGGGTCACCCATCACACGGTGTTGAACCAGCGTGAAGGCTTAACTGACTACCCGGCGGCGGATCTTTACCTGGAAGGTTCCGATCAACATCGTGGCTGGTTCCAGTCATCGTTGATGACCGCGGTGGCGATGCAAGGCGTCGCGCCTTACAAGTCGGTACTGACCCACGGCTTCACCGTGGATGCCAAGGGACAGAAGATGTCCAAGTCCAAGGGTAACGTGGTCGCACCACAGAAGGTGGTCAACAACCTGGGCGCGGATATTTTGCGTTTGTGGGTATCGGCAACTGATTACCGTGGCGAGATGACTGTCTCCGATGAAATCCTGAAACGTTCCGCCGATGCCTATCGTCGCATTCGCAATACCTCGCGTTACCTGTTATCCAACCTCAACGGCTTTGACCCGGCTCAAGATAGCCTGCCGGCCGATAAAATGCTGGCGCTGGATAAATGGGCGGTGGAAAAAACCCGCGAGTTACAGGACAGGATCATCAAGGCGTATGACAGCTATGAATTCCATAACGTTTATCAAACCTTGCATAACTTCTGCGCGGTGGAACTCGGCAGTTTCTATCTGGATATCACCAAGGACCGCCAGTACACCACCCAGGCTGACAGTGTTGCGCGCCGCTCCTGTCAAACCGCCATGTATTACATTACCGAAGCCATGGTGCGCTGGATGGCGCCTATCCTGAGTTTTACCGCGGAAGATATCTGGCAGGTCATGCCCGGTAAACGAAACGACTCGGTGTTTCTCAACACCTGGTATGAACTGCCCAAAATGCATGCCGCGGAAGATGTGCCGGCGGCCATGCAGTACTGGCAACAGGTGATGGAAGTGCGCGATACGGTGAACAAGGAACTGGAGGCGCTGCGTGTTGCCGGAGGTATTGGTTCCGGGCTGGATGCGGAAGTTGGCATTTACTGTGGCCGTGAAATTTACGACCTGTTGGATACGCTGGGTGATGAACTGCGTTTCGTCCTGATTACCTCGGCAGCGCGCATTTACCTGGCCGGCGATCCCCCCGAGCAAGCGGCCCATTATACCCTGAGCAGCAACGACGAGATCTGGGTGTCGGTGAGTGCCTCGGCGCATGCCAAGTGTGTACGTTGCTGGCATCACCGCGAAGACGTGGGCGCTAATAGCCAACACCCGGAATTGTGTGGCCGTTGTGTCGAGAATGTCGAGGGTGATGGCGAGCTGCGCGAGCATGCATGACCAACGGAGCCAGTCATTGCGAGCCCTGTTTTTTCAGGGCGAAGCAATCTTCAGGATATGACTTCACTCAGGTTATTTTCTGGTACTGACAAGAACATATATGCTAAAAAACTGCTTTAATAAAAATGGCCCGATGCTCAAGTGGTTATGGATCGCGCTGGTTGTGATTGTGCTGGATCAGATCACTAAGCAACTGGCGAGCAACTTGCTGGAAATGTACCAGCCGGTTGCGCTGATGCCGATGTTTAACTGGACCTTGATGCATAACACCGGTGCCGCGTTCAGTTTTCTCAGTGACCAGGCAGGTTGGCAGCGCTGGTTTTTTACCTTGATTGCACTGCTGGTAAGCGCCGTGTTGATTGCCTGGACCAGCAAGCTCAAAGCCAATGAGAAAGGCCAGGCGATTGCGTTTGCCCTGGTGCTGGGTGGCGCGCTGGGTAACGTGATCGATCGCATTGCCTATGGTTACGTGATCGATTTTATCGATGTGTATTATAAACAATGGCACTGGCCGGCATTTAATATCGCTGATTCGGCGATTAGCATCGGCGTGGTACTTTTAATTATTGAATCCTTCCGTCAACACAAGCGTGAAGGTGCGGGCGAAGGAGAGACAAAACATGGCTGATGTCAAAGCGTTAACGATTGGTCCGGGCTGTGAAGTGACCATGCATTTCACCCTGACCCTGGAGGATGGCACGGTGGCAGATACCACCATTGGTCATGATCCCATACAGTTTATCATGGGCGATGGCAGTTTGATCGAGGGACTAGAACTGGCACTGTATGGTTTAAAAACCGGCGACAAGCAGGTGCTGTCGATCGAGCCGCGCGAGGCGTTTGGCTTCCCCGATGAAGAAAATATCCATGAAATGCCTCGCAGTGAATTCCCGGCTGACATGAGCATCGAGCAAGGCATGATCATCGAGTTCGACACGCCTTCCGGTGAACGTGTACCCGGGGCGATCAAGGACATCAAGAACGACACGGTCGTGGTCGATTTCAATCATCCGCTGGCCGGACATGAGATTACCTTTGACGTGGAAATTCTGGAAATCAAACCGGCTAAATAAACGTTATGCAAATACAACTGGCCAATCCTCGTGGTTTCTGTGCAGGCGTAGACCGCGCCATTGAAATCGTCGAGCGTGCACTGGAAATATTCGGTGCACCGATTTACGTGCGTCACGAGGTGGTGCATAACAAGTTCGTGGTTGACGACCTGCGCAACAAGGGCGCGGTGTTCGTGGAAGAACTGGATGAAGTACCTGATGATGCCACGGTGATTTTCAGCGCCCATGGTGTATCGCAGGCCGTGCGCAAGGAAGCCGAGCGTCGTGGTCTGAAAGTGTTTGATGCTACCTGTCCGCTGGTGACCAAGGTGCACCTGGAAGTGTCGCGTTACAGCAAGGCCGGGCAGGAATGTATACTTATTGGTCACCAGGGGCATCCTGAAGTGGAAGGCACCATGGGCCAGTTCGATGAATCCCAGGGTGGCAAAATGTACCTGGTGGAAACCGTGGATGATGTGGCCAGGCTGGAAGTCAACGATCCTGAGCACCTGGCTTTTGTCACCCAGACTACCTTGTCGATGGATGATACCGCCGCGGTGATCGATGCACTGCGTGAAAAGTTTCCCGCTATTCATGGCCCGAAAAAAGACGACATCTGTTATGCCACGCAGAGCCGCCAGGATGCGGTGAAATCTCTGGCGGCTGATTGTGAACTGGTGCTGGTGGTGGGTTCCCCCAACAGTTCCAACTCCAACCGCTTGCGCGAAGTGGCGCAACGCCAGGGGGCCAAA
The DNA here is from genome assembly GCA_050116415.1 of Thioalkalispiraceae bacterium. Classification (GTDB taxonomy): domain Bacteria; phylum Pseudomonadota; class Gammaproteobacteria; order UBA6429; family Thiohalophilaceae; genus JARRJY01. The sequence continues at coordinate 10,415 of JASFOS010000020.1, read as the reverse complement.
GCCTACCTGATTGACGATGAAAACGAGATTCAGCGTGACTGGTTAGAAGGTGTCAGCCGGGTGGGTATCACTGCGGGTGCCTCAGCACCGGAAATCCTGGTGGAGAGCGTAGTAAAACGCTTGAAAGACTGGGGTGCAGACACGGTGATGGATAAAGGTCACCGGGAAGACGTGGTCTTCCCGGTACCTAAAGTGTTACGTTAAACGCTGGTTGGTTATTTCGGCCAGCACTTGCTATTGGCGCCGGTGGTCGTGGTGCCATCGCTATCCTTGGAAGAACGCAAGCCGGTGTGCGTCAGGCTAAATGAATCACAATCCGTGTCTTTGTCCTGCGGCGACTTGGCCGTGGCGGTAATGGTATAGGTATCCGCGGTGACGTTGCTGAGCGACAGTGTATAGCGGTCCTGCTCGGTACTGGCACCACCGACGTTATCAATATCGGTGGAGTATGTTCCATTGAGGGTTTTCCAGCGTTCCTGCTGCTGGGCCATGGCCTGGATGGCGTTAATCGCATCGGAGCGGAAGCCGCGCAGTTTTTGCGCGGTATAGGCCGGTACGGCTAGTGCCACGATGATACCCAGGATGGCTATCACCACCACGGCCTCGATCAGGGTAAAGCCCGTCTGTCTTGGATGTTTCATTGTATTACTCACTTGATATCCCTCAATCATTACGGCAGGTCAAAGATCTCACGCCAGGACTGGCGGCCACCTGAAGTAGACCCGGTGGTTTTCTTGGGCAGTTCAGTATAAATTTCACCGGTACTACTCTGACCAATGATCTGGCCACCCTTGCTGGTATTCAGCACGGTCAGCTTGGAGGCAATACCCACACCCAGGTCTGTTTTCGGCTTGGTATAGTACTCATCACCATCAGGATTGGTACGGGTCAGGTCGTTGAGCAGGCCGGCGTTGGGGTAGGCCGTGCCGGTCACGTCATAAATGACGTATAGCATACTGTTACCTTCCACCACGCACGAGTCGACCGATGGAATATACGAACTGAAGATGGTGAAACGATCAAAGTAAGTGGAGGTGACCAGGTTACGTTCACCGGAATCTTCGAAGTTGAAGAACCAGCCGGTACGTTTGCTGGCCTGCATTTCTTCTTTGAAGTCATTGAAGGTGGTGGTGGTGCCATCCAGGTCCGTGACCAGGTTGGTGAGTGCTGCCGGTATGACCACTTCACCCTGGTGATAGACTTCAACGTCCGTGACATCCTGCAGGTAACTGGCGGCACCCTGGTTGGTGGTGAAGGTCACCGAGTTGTCCGGCAGGGACGGATAGGAAGCTTGCGCTTCTTCCTTGAGACCATAATAGGATTGCTGTGCAGTGGACACATTATCCGCAACGGTGAAATAACGCCCGGTGCCGGTAAAGATCCACCATTCACCGTCCACCGTGGTGGCCATGGGTTGCGCCAGGAACGGCTGGCTGGTATTCAGCATGGTGCTCCAGTTGGCAGAATCCACCCACTGTGCCGGGTCATTGCCGGCCAGCGCAACGCGCATCAGGCGACCGCTTGGCGAGGCTTCGCTACCTGCGACAATACCAAAGTAGATGGCATCAGTTTGCAGGTCAGGGGTCGCCTTGTTGGGGCTCCAGTGTACTGTTTCGGTATCACCGACGAAGCTGTTGGCAACACTGGTATCCAGCACGTTGAACTGGTCACTGTCAGTAATTAACGATTCACTGCTGGTATCGTAATTCAGCTTGAACAGCACCACCTTGGCATTTTGCGTACTGGTCACGGTATCGATATCCGTCGGGCCGGTACCAAACGACAGGTACCAGTCATTGGGGAAGGTGCTGGTGCCCGCATTATCCCAGTTGATATTGTCATCAGGCTCACGCTTAACCACGATGTTCGGAGTACTGGTAGTAAAGCCCAGATCGGGGCGGGTAATTTCCGCCAGTAGTTTAGGTGGTTGTTCCGGATCGGTGATATCAAAAATCACGTAGGCGGAACGGGCGGTGTAATCCGAATTGGTACTGCCGTCTTCATCGCCATCGGCATTGTCGATATCCACCCCGATGGGTGAACCACCGAGACGCATGCCTACGACCAGGATGGTACCCCAGCCTTTGGGGTGCGTGGTATCCCCGGTTTTAGGGAAAATATTGACATCAAACGCGCGCGGTTCGCCATCCACGTAGTAGACATGCGGATAGGCTTTTTCAGTCTGCCAGCGCAGGTGCGGCAACAGGTTGCGCGGTACGTAAGCCCACAGTTCAGCACCCAGCGGGTGATCACTGGAGGTATCATTGCAATCTGCCGAGGTGCAGTACTTGGTGTTTACCACGTCGAAGAAGCCGCCGTTGAAGGCATGCAGCATGCCGTCGTTACCACCGACATAGATAACGCGGCGACGATTTTCGTATTCGGCCCGGAAGGTGGTGTAGGTGTTATCACCTTGCAAAATGTCATACTGCTCGCTTGGGTCAGCCACGATTACCGGTGATGAGTTGACGATATCACCCAGGCGCCACACTTCATCGGCATTGTCCCCGTCATAATCAATGGTGCGCGAGCGGTAACCGGTGCTGGCCGGATCCTCGTAACCCCGAATGAAGTTGACGATCTTATCGGCCTCGGTTTCATCGTCGGCGTTCAGGTAACCGTAGTTCGAACTGCTAAAGTTGCTGGCGGTAAAGTCAACTGCTTCCCCGGAATCGACTTTTCCATCACCATCATCATCCAGCCAGGTAAAGATGTAACGGCCACCGTTGGAGGAGTCAGCGAACGAGGTGCCATAAGCACGCTGCGAGGTGAGGCGTGAATCCGTGGCATCGAAAATGGCCAGCTGGTCACGCGCATTCCAGATGGATTTCAGCTCCTCGATTTCCTTACGATCGACCACATCACAAGTCAGGTTGCCACCCGATTCGCTACAGTACCAGACCTGGGTACGTCCCTGGTCGGCGCTGTAGGCAATCTTGATGTAGGCGTCAGTGCTATCCAGCGCGGCATTCTGGTTGGTGTCTTCACGTAAAAAGCCGTCTTGATCGATGAATACACTGTGTAGCATGCCTGACCAGGTGACGGTTTTACCGTTCTTGTCCAGTTGCGGCTGGTAGATGGCCTGTACCAGGGCACCTTGCATGGTGACTGCGTCAGCAATAACCGCTGCCGCGGTACCGGAAGAGACACGGCGCTTGATGTCATTGAGTTGCTCATCCAGGCGTTCCTCGAAATTGCCCGGGTTGGTGACCAGGAAGTAGGTATCCGGAATACCATCGGGAACCGGCTGGCCGGTTTCGTTATTTTTGCTATCCCATTCCAGCGACTGGTCAGGGGTATTGTCACCGTTGGTATCGATAAAGCCCCCCCACTTGGCGGCATACCAGAGCGGGTCTTTCAGCAGCGAGGCGCTGGAAACACCTATATTGTAGGTCTGGCTGGTTACCCCATCGGCGAGGTTGCAGTTACTGTTACAGTCAGCCAGGCCGTCCGGGTCGGTATAGCGGAAGTTATCGACCCCGGAATGCACCCGGAAACCGTCATTGGTGGTGCCACTGATGATGTAGCCAAAACCCATGGGGTAAGAGCCGAACTTGGAATCAACATTGGTGTAGACAGTGATTTGTGAACTGTTAATCACGTAGCTGATGGTGCCTTTCATATCCTGGTCATAGTCACCCCCTTGCTCACTGTCTTCCCAGTTGACGTAGAAACTGCCACCGTAACTGCCGCCACCCAGGTCAGTATGGGGCTCGACAACCTTGAAGTCGACGATGGCGCAGTTGGCATCTGGCGAAAGATCGGTATTGCGACAGGCGGGTAGAATAGAAACTTTTTCACCGCTCGCAGCACCCGGTACCGGGATTTCAATCTTGGGCACCGCCGGGCTGAGCGAGACCGCGTAGGTTTTGATTTTTTGCGTGCCGGACAGGTCGGAACGGATATCATTGGTTTGCGCGTAATGGGCGATACCCGCGATGTTATAGGTACCTTGCAGGCGAGGTGCACCGGGGCACAGGCCCTTGATACTGCCCAGGTTGGAAATGGTCTTGGCGGTACAGAGTTGATCCGTGGCCAGCGAGGTCTCACCGACAAACCAGTCGTTACCGCTAATGCCTTCGTCATCACCGATATCATCGGTGTAGTCAGTGGCCGAGGGACTACCATTGAGGCCGCTCATATCCAGTTGATCATCATCATAGGAGAAGTCACTGGTATTCAGTACGATGATATTACAGGCGGCACAATAGTTGTCGCTGCTGAGTGGATCGGTCCAGGACGCGACATCAGTGAGGCCGGGAATATAACTGCTGTCATCGGCATCAAACGCTGCGGTTTTACTCAGGCCCGCAAAGTAACGTACCGCTTCCAGGTACATTTCACTGGCCGGGTTACCCCAGTTGGAGCAGTCGCCGTCGCTGAACGAGGTCAGGCCCCAGGGACAGTTATCGGTCTCGTTGTAGAAACCCTCGCTGTACTGGTAACGGCTGATGCGCATTTTATTGATGGAGGCGACGATACCGTTGACCGAGGTATCGAACTGGCCGGTCAGGTTACCGTCACCGTCTGTTTCCAGTTCGTCGGTGAAGGTGGAGATATTCTTGCGGACCACGCCACCGGACTTGTTCTTTTCATAGGAGCCGGTCAGCAGGCCAAATTCCATGGAGTTATTTTCACCATGGGTATGCAACACGCCGGTGGGTTTGTAATTATCGGTAGAATATTCCTTACAGTTTTTCTCTTTGCCAATCAGGTCTTCATCACACACTTCCACGCGCACGATGTAATCGGGACCGTTGCCGCTGTAGGTGGCGCCATCGGTGCTGCTGCTGGGATCCGAGGTAGCGGCCGAGGCAGGGGTATTGGTGCCGGTGCTGTTACTGTTATCACCACGCTCATCGTCCCAGGTGCATTGCCAGCGCTCATTGGCCGCCCAGTAACGGAAGTCACCTTTTGCCACACGTACCAGCGGTGGCTCGGTGGTGTCCTGGGATTCGTCGGTGGTGCTCGAGTTATAGGTGGTATTACAGAACGTCAGGTCCTGGCCTGATGAAAAAGGTGTTAAGTTTTCGACTGGGATAGCTGACGCATCGATAAACTTGGCAAAGCTGTGCGCATCGGAAGGCAGGTAGGCGCGTTCCAGCGTGGTGTCACCAATATCATCTTCGACACGTTTGCCGCCATACAGCACCTTACGCAATACATCCATGCGGGTCATGGTGGCCCAGTTGAGGAAGTTACCACTCCAGGTGTTGGTCAGGCCCGGCCCGGTACAGTACTTGTCAGTGGTTATTTCTTCGGGTTCGAAACGGCTGTCAGAGGAGTCATACTCATAGCATTTGTAAGAATCAAAATAGCCGTAATAGTCGATGTCATGGTTGTAAGTACTATCAATAGTGCCATCGCCATCCAGGTCACTCCAGTCGTTGTAGGCCTTGTAAAAAAGCTGGTGATCGTTACTCATTACCAGCATCACCAGCGGTACCGTGGAGCTGTTTACGGTGGGTGGTATGGCACTGAATTCATCCAGATTACCAGTCAGACCATGTGATGTTGTTGGCTGTAAGACCAACAGGCTCATGGCAACAAGGCCCGAGATGCTTGCTTTGTGGATAAGAGACGTAATAGTTTTCATAATCATCACCAAATGTAATCTGACTGGATGAATTTAAGGTTCGATATAAGTTGATTGCAGCATGACCCGTGCGTTATCACTTTGCCCGGTTGCCAGCGCAGTAATGCGGTAAATAATGGGATCCGTGGGTTGTATCGGTTTTGTGAAATCCTGCCGCTGTTGACCCATGTACTCGATAATGATCTTGGGTTCGTTGGGAACCTCGGCAATATCATTCGGGTAGACAAAATATTTGTCGGAATCGGCCCAGACCGTGGCATCCTTGTAAAAATGTTGATCCGCACCGATGGTGATATCATTTTTACAGTAGCCGTTATCACAGGTATCGGTAAACGAGGCGACCGGGATCGTGTTGGCCAGGCGTTCACCATAGCGTAATGCGGTTTCTGCCGCCTGCAACGCGGTTTCGCGATCACGCAGGTTGGCCGACATGCGCTCTTCAATGGTGCTGCTCGTCATGGATGACACGGATATCACCGTCATGGCCAGCAACATGACCAGGGCGACGATGATCACCACCCCTTTCTGATGACGCGGTATAGTTGGTATGTGGGGATATATGTTCATTACTTGATACCCCTGTTGCGAAGTTTAACGGTACTGGTAAACACGTAACGCATACGACGATCACTGGGTGAGGCGATCGGCGTATCCAGCAGGGTATAGGTGTCAGAGGAGGCTGATTGTTTCACTTCCTCGGTAGAACGGGCCAGCAGCGCCACTTTCAGGCCCGCCACATGGAAATGATCCGTTAGTTGTTGGGCAGTAACATAACGGTCGATGGTAGTAGGTGGTACATCATTGTCATCGTCGGCGGTATCGTTAACCGCGTTGACATCTTCCCCGTACAGCACCTGCATGTTTTCGATGCCTTCGGCAATTTCTTCATAGACGATGCCGGTGGCGGTGCCCTCGATATAGGTGGCGCGCCACAAGGCCGGTTCACCGCTGGCGCCGATACCGATGAAGTAGGCACGGCTGATAAACTGCAACAGGGTGGCACCACTGGGATAGTTGTGCGACCAGTTGGTGGAACCCGGGTTGGTGTTGCCAGGCTTGTGGCTACCGGCGGTACCGCGGGCCACCGAAGACGCATTAGCATTGGAGGTGTTCTGGAAGATGTCGCCCTGGCTGCAATCGGTAATGATGACGATGGTGCCGGCAGGGATGTTGGTTTGCGCCACGGTATTAATCGCTTCCTTAGTCGTGTTCATGTTCTTGACCTGGAAGTTGTAACTGGAATCGGGCTCGGCTGCCCATTTCAAAATCAGCACGTCGCTGCCGGGAATGGCGCGCGCCACCAGTGAAGCCGGTAAGGCATCGCCGTCATCGGTGTCTTCCCAGTTGGTGGCATCGCTATCCAGGGCGATACTGGAGGGCAGTTGATAAGCCGTGCCCACGCCTGGCTGGGTCACGCTGGTACTACTGCCGCCGGTGTATTCCCAGCCGCCGGTGGCGTTTTCAATTTCGAACAGGTCGTCGTCGTAGGCCGGGTCGGTTTTATCCAGGTGGTTGTCGTACTTGCCGGAGCAACCGGTGTAACCGGCCATGCGCATATCCTGGGTCAGTTTACGCATCGCGTAGCGGGCGTTTTCCTGGATACGTCCCAGGCCGTTGCTGATCATGCTGCCGCGTTTATTGGCGCTGAAAATCTGCGTTACCCCCAGCATCAGGATCGAGGAGATCGCGATGGCGATCATGATCTCAACAAGCGTAAAGCCGCGTGACTGTTTGTCTGGCATTCTCATATTTCGGACCTTATTACAATAGAACTACCGCTTTCGGTGGCGCTGTCATCCCACTGGATAACGACGGTGTAAACCGGGGGACTGGCGCCATTACTGGTTACCGATCCCTTGCCGTTGGGCAGGATTTCTTCAAGTGATTGTTTCCACCAGTAAACATCGTTTTGCGCCATTTCCGTGGAACTGCAGTTGGTGGTACCCAGGCAGTCATTGTTGACCCCGGCACTGGAAAAGGTCACGCCGCCATAATTGGCAGAGGCTTCCGGGTTGGCACGGATTTGATCCAGTACTTCATAGGCGAGGAAAATGGCCTGGCTACGCAGGTAGGCACTGTGGTTAAACCCCAGGCTGGCGGATTGCAGCCCGGCGAGGCCAATCAGGCCGATGGAAAAAATCACCAGTGCAACCATCACTTCCAGCAGGGAGAAGCCGGCCTGTTTTTTTACATGTTGGAATGTGTATCTGTTCATAGTCATTTACGGGCATGCAATGTTGTTGTTCTGGAAATCATTACTGATATCGTCTGGCGTGGCATCGGTGTCCTTGGCCAGGGAAATAATGCCGGAAGACTGGATGTTGATGGCCTTGGCAAACTTCTCATTACCGGCTTTATCACAAATACGGAAGGTACCCGCGGCACTGATGCTGCCGTCACCGTTATAAAACAGGGTATTCTTATATTGACCGCTGCGGATGGTGTTACCACTGCCCACCGGGTCGTTGACCCGCAGGATGGTTTCACCGGCATCCAGTTCTTCATCTTCGTCACTATCAATAAACACCAGCCAGCCATCTTCCCATGGTGTTGGGTCAGTGCTGGTCAAGCAGGCATCCTGGTCGGCATTAGCCCAGCAGAGGGCAATTCGCGCGTTACGTTTAACCGCCTCGCTGCGCGCTAGGTTCAGGTTGGCCACCAGCATGTTGGTCTGGTTGGAGATGCCATTGCGCTGTAATAAACCCTGTAAATTGGGCACCGCGATGGCCGCCATGATGGCAAACACGGCCAGGGCAACCATCAGTTCGATAAGGGTAAATCCAGTGGTTTTCTTCATAGTCATGCACTCATATATAGTTGATAGTGGACGGCGATTCAGCCTGCATCAGATAAACACGGGAAAATTGCGGATAAGCGGTCAGTGTTGTTGCCAGCCTGTGATGGAATTGGCACCCGTGTTGTTTTTGTTGTCATTGGCCACTTAAGCGCGTTATTGGTCGGAAAATGTCATAATAGCGCATTGGAATTTTATAGAGTGTGATTTGTGAACAAGTTTGACGCAATTATCGTCGGTGGTGGCCTGATCGGAATGTTGTCCGCCCGCGAGTTGAGCCAGGCGGGCCTGTCAGTGGCGCTGGTTGAACGGAACACCACCGGGCGCGAATCGTCCTGGGCCGGCGGGGGGATCTTGTCGCCGTTGTACCCCTGGCGTTATGCCGATGCCGTGACGGCATTGGCGCGTCACAGCCAGAAAGTGTATGCGGAGCTGGTGGCTGCATTGCAGCAGGAAACCGGCATAGACCCGCAATTGCAGCATAGCGGTTTGCTGATCCTGGATACCGAGGAACAACAGCAGGCACAAACCTGGGCAGAACAATGGCAGGTCACGCTGCAATACCTGGAAACCCGTGAGCAACTGCAGGCCATTGAAGCCGGGCTGGCTAAAGACTACGAGGATGGCCTGTGGTTTCCCGAGGTCGGCCAGGTACGAAACCCGCGACTGGCACAGTCTTTGCGAGTTTCTATTGAAAAACAAGGTGTTACGTTGTTTGAGCATTGCCCGGTTGAACACCTGCTGGTTGCCCAGGGGCGAGTAAAAGGAGTTCAGACAAGCGAAGGGCGCCTGGAAGCCGCAAAGGTAGTGATTGCCGGCGGTGCCTGGAGCGCCACCTTGCTGGCTGAAACCGGGGTGGTATTGCCGGTCAAACCGATCCGTGGCCAGATGTTGTTGTTCAGGGCCGAGCCGGGGATTGTGTCGCGTATCGTGTTAAGCCGGGATCGTTACGTGATTCCTCGCCGGGACGGGCGTGTCCTGGTGGGCAGCACTCTGGAAGACGTGGGGTTTGAAAAACAGACAACCGGGCAGGCCCGGGATGAGCTTTATGCCGAGGCGCTACGAATTATTCCCGGGCTGGAGGCCTATCCCGTTGAACATCACTGGGCCGGATTGCGGCCGGCCAGCCCCGAGGGTATTCCTTATATATGTAGTCATCCACATATCGAGGGAGTATTCATCAACACCGGGCATTATCGCAACGGGGTAGTGCTGGGACCGGCCTCGTGCCACTTGTTACGCCAGCTGGTACTGGGAGAATCCCCCGAGCTGGACCCCACGCCTTACGCTATTTCATTGAATTAGAAGGGTTTTATTCGGAATTGTCGCTTATGTATAGACTTTGTCTAAATGGCTGGTCTATACTCAATTCCATGATGACTAAGGAATATACACAGGCCATGATCGATATCGCGCATATTGGTGAGCATCTACGCGCGCACGGTATTACACCAACTCAACAGCGCGTGGATATTGCCGAAATCCTGTTCGCCCGTTCCCAACACCTGTCTGCTGACCAGGTGCTGGAAAGAGTCAACCGTGAAACCGAACTGGTTTCCAAGGCGACGGTGTATAACACGCTTGGCTTGTTTGCCCGTAAAGGCCTGGTACGTGAAGTGATCATCGATCCCGGTAAAGTCTTTTACGACTCCAATGTTGAGCCACATCATCACTTCTATAACATTGATACTGGTGAACTGACCGACATCGATGCCGCTGAAGTAAACATTCAGAACATGCCAGACTTACCGGAGGGAACGGATACCATCGGGGTTGATGTGATTGTGCGTATTCGCCAGTCAGGTACGGCAGCAAATCAGTAAAAACCCTGATACTTGCGCTGTTAAAAAAACAGAAAGGCGTTATACTCTTAACCACCCCCCTTTAATAAAGACAACTTGTTACTAGAACGTGGCGGCCAGGAAAGCTGTCAATGTTTTTTTGTAGCAGCACGAAAAGACATTGCGAATCTGGATGGAGCAAGGCAGATAACGATGAAATTGTTCAAGTCATCATCAGAGAACG
>JASFOS010000019.1:0-22904 GCA_050116415.1 Thioalkalispiraceae bacterium | reverse complement strand
ACGTAGGTGTGGTGGTCGACGATGTTGTGGCCTTTCTGGTTGAATTGTCCCGCCAGGGCCTTTTCGGCAATCGCCATACCCACGGCATTGGTGATCCCCTGGCCCAGTGGACCAGTGGTGGTTTCAACGCCCGGCGCATAACCGTACTCAGGGTGACCTGGGGTCTTGGAGTGCAGCTGACGGAATTGCTTCAGATCGTCGAGCGACAGGTCATAGCCAGTCAGGTGCAGTAATGAGTAGATCAGCATAGAGCCATGGCCGTTGGACAGAACGAAACGGTCGCGGTTGGCCCACTTCGGGTTAGCCGGGTTATGGTTCATGTGGTCGTTCCACAGTACTTCGGCGATATCCGCCATCCCCATAGGCGCACCGGGGTGGCCAGAGTTAGCTTTTTGTACGGCATCCATACTCAAAGCACGAACGGCATTAGCAAGGTTTCTACGAGCTGACATAGGTCACTCCTGTTTTAATTCAAAAAATAAAAATCTGCTGCGGCGCTTTGCCCTGGATAAATCGGGAAAATGCCGCCGTGGGACATGCAGCTGACCACATCTCCCCAAAATTCATTTGTTTTTCTACACGGGATTCCGCTGTTGGTACGCCTCTAAACCGGGCTTTTTCAGCCTTGGAATATCCTCCCCGCATGACGAGCCGGCAATTGTCCCATTTTTTACTGCCCACGGGCAAGCACGGAACGGTTGCAAATTACCGGGTGATAAAGGGAGTTAACAGCAAAATAAGCTATTTTTATTTTACTTTTCAGCAATTTAGCGCGGCAGCAGGATTTGCACCCCGCCCCGCCGGGCGCTATTTTTCCACTTTCGGCGCATTTACTCGTCTTTCCATTTAATAGAGCAGCCCATGCTGGGAATTTGCTCGGCCGGACCCTTGCCGGTCCTGGCCACTTCCAGCATGGCTTCGAACAGGTCACGCCGCGCATCCGCTGCTGCGGTTTCCTTGCGGCTGGCGTCCAGGCGGCCGCGGTACTGGAGCTCCAGGTTGGCGTTATAGCCGAAGAAATCCGGCGTACATACCGCGCCGTAGGCTTTGGCAACCTGCTGGGACTCATCGATTAAATAAGGAAAGGGGAAATCGTACTCGGCGGCCACTTTTTTCATGTTCTCAAACGAGTCTTCCTCGTACAGGGCCGGGTCATTGGCCATGATGGCGACACTATTGATCCCGTGTTCCATTAATTCACGGGTATCACGCACCAGGCGCTCGCGTATCGCCTTGACGTAAGGGCAATGGTTACAGATGAACATCACCAGCAAACCGTTCTCACCTTTGCAATCAGCCAGTGTCCAGTTCTTGCCATCGACACCGGGTAATTCAAAATCGATTGCCGGCGCACCAAAATCACATACCGGGGTTTCCAGACTTACCATGATTAATATCCTTTGTGTTTGGGTGGATTAAACATACAGTAATTCATTCCAACTTTGCTTCAGCCGGACAGGTTATAGCCTGGCAATCATAACAAATACCAACCCGGCTTGAATAACGACTAATTTCTTTGACATCCTATAATGACTACTGAATAATAGTCCCCAACAGCGCCGATTTGAATTCAGATTGCGGGCGCTTAAAAAATACGGCTAAAGCGAGTGAATAATATCGAATTTAAAAAACCCGCTTTAGTCTCGAGCTAAAGCGGGTTTTTTATTTTGAGGGAAATAACACCATGAGCGAACACTTATTCACATCCGAATCTGTCTCCGAAGGTCATCCGGACAAAGTTGCCGATCAAATCTCTGATTCCATTCTTGATGCCATCCTGGAACAGGATCCCAGGGCACGCGTGGCCTGTGAAACCATGGTCAATACCGGCATGGTGGTTCTCTCTGGTGAAATTACCACCTCGGCCTGGGTCGATATGAACGAGGTGGTACGTAACCGCATCAAGGAAATCGGTTACAACAGTTCGGAAATGGGGTTTGATTACGAATCCTGCGCGATCCTGACTTCGATTGACAAGCAATCAGCCGATATCGCCATGGGTGTCGATGAAAGCGAGGCCCATGAACAGGGGGCCGGTGACCAGGGCCTGATGTTTGGCTATGCCTGTAATGAAACCGACGTATTAATGCCTGCCCCGATCAGCTTTGCCCATCGGCTGGTAAAACGTCAGGCGGAAGTACGTAAAAACGGTACCCTGTCCTGGTTACGTCCCGATGCCAAAAGCCAGGTCACGTTCCGTTACGACGGCAATACCCCGGTGGGTATCGATGCCGTGGTACTTTCCACCCAACATGCCGCGGATATCACTACTGATACCTTACGTGAAGCGGTGATGGATGAAATCATCAAGCCCGTGCTACCCGCAGAATGGTTATCCAAGGACACCAAGTATTTCATTAACCCGACCGGCCGCTTCGTGATCGGTGGCCCGGTGGGAGACTGTGGCCTGACCGGCCGGAAAATTATCGTAGACACCTACGGCGGTATGGCTCGTCACGGCGGCGGTGCTTTCTCGGGTAAGGATCCCTCCAAGGTGGATCGTTCTGCCGCCTATGCCGGTCGCTACGTGGCAAAAAATATTGTTGCCGCAGGTCTGGCCGAGCGTTGTGAAGTCCAGGTGTCTTATGCGATCGGTGTGGCTGAACCGACTTCCATCAGCGTACAGACCTTCGGTACCGGAAAAGTTGAAGACAGCCGTATTGTCGCCCTGGTGCGGGAACATTTTGACCTGCGTGCCGGCGGCCTGGTGAAAATGCTGGATCTGTTGAAGCCCATTTATGCGCCCACCGCGGCCTATGGCCACTTTGGTCGCGAAGATCTGAATGTCAGCTGGGAAAAAACCGACAAAGCTGATGCCCTGCGTGATGCCGCGGGCCTGTAACACTATTTAACAGGCGTATCCCCGGGTAATTTTACCCGGGCGATACAAGCAGTTAAAATACCCATTCCTGTCCAGTCCTTCGAGGGGCGCTGCAGCGGAATTCTCTCCGTCAGGCTCGTTGGACACAGGTAAATTCTTACCAACGGCGCTCACCCTGTATTTTATTAAGTTTGATATATAGGAGATGAGACATGTCCGTACCTGAAGGTTTTACTGATTATAAAGTTGCCGATATTTCGCTGGCTGACTGGGGTCGCAAGGAGATTTCCATTGCCGAAACCGAAATGCCTGGCCTGATGGCATTACGTGAGGAATACGGTGACAGCCAGCCGTTAAAAGGCGCCCGCATCATGGGTAGCCTGCACATGACGATCCAGACCGCGGTGTTAATCGAAACCCTGGTGGCACTGGGTGCAGAAGTACGCTGGGTATCCTGCAATATTTTCTCAACCCAGGACCATGCCGCCGCCGCCATTGCCGCACAAGGTATCCCGGTATATGCCTGGAAAGGTGAAACCATCGAGGAATACTGGTGGTGCACGGAACAGGCACTAAGCTGGCCGGATGGCAAGCTGCCCAACATGATTCTAGATGACGGTGGTGATGCAACCCTGCTGGTCCACAAGGGGGTTGAATTTGAACAAGCCGGTCAGGTCCCTGATGCCAAGTCCGACGATAACGAGGAATGGGTGGCGGTGCTGGACGTACTACGTCGCAACCTGGAAAAAGACAATACCAAGTGGCAGAAAATCGCCGAAAGTATCAAGGGTGTAACCGAAGAAACCACCACCGGTGTGCATCGCTTGTACGAAATGCAGAAAAACGGCCAACTGTTGTTCCCGGCCATGAATGTTAACGACTCGGCCACCAAGTCAAAATTCGATAACCTGTACGGTTGTCGTGAATCATTGATTGACAGTATCAAGCGCGCGACCGATGTGATGATAGCCGGCAAGATTTGCGTGGTACTGGGTTACGGTGACGTGGGCAAAGGCTGTGCCCAGGCCTACCGTGGCATGGGTGCAACGGTTTGGGTAACCGAGATAGATCCTATTTGTGCCCTGCAGGCGGCAATGGAAGGCTACCGCGTGGTTGATATGAACGAAGCCTGTAAACACGGTGATATCTTTGTAACCACCACCGGTAACGTTAACGTGATTGACCACGATCACATGGCGGCCATGAAAAACGAAGCCATTGTTTGCAACATCGGGCACTTCGACTCGGAAATCAACATCGCCTCGCTGCAACAGTACCAGTGGGAAGAAATCAAGCCCCAGGTCGATCACGTGATCTTCCCGGACGGCAAACGTATCATCGTGTTAGCCAAAGGTCGCCTGGTGAACCTGGGCTGTGCCACCGGTCATCCAAGCTTCGTAATGTCTGCTTCGTTCACCAACCAGGTGATGGCACAGATTGAATTCTTCAATCACGCCGACAAGTATGACAACCAGGTTTATATCCTGCCCAAGGTACTGGATGAAAAAGTTGCGCGCTTGCACCTGAAAAAAATCGGTGCGCACCTGACTGAACTTAGCCAGGAACAGGCCGACTACATTGGTGTACCGGTAGAAGGTCCGTATAAACCTGAACACTACCGTTACTAGTCTGCTCAGCCTGTTTACAAGGAACTGTTTCGATGGAATCACAACAGAAACATAAACCGGTATACAGTGTTGAGTTTTTCCCACCCAAGACCCCCGAGGGTGCGGAAAAGCTCAAGGCCACCCGTGCCCGCCTGGCTGAGGTAATGCAACCGGCTTTCTATTCGGTTACCTACGGCGCAGGTGGCAGCACGCAAAAAGGCACCTTTGATACCGTGGCCGACATTATTGCCGAGGGCTATGATGCCGCACCGCACCTGTCCTGTATCGGCTCGACGCGGGACAACATTCGTGAAATCCTGCAGGGTTTTATCGAGGATGGCATTAACCGCGTAGTCGCACTGCGCGGTGACCTGCCTTCTGGAATGGGTGCCAGCGGTGAGCTGCACTTTGCCAATGAACTGGTGGAATTTATCCGCAAGGAAACCGGCGATCATTTCAAGATCGAGGTGGCTGCGTATCCCGAATTTCATCCCCAGGCCAAATCGGCGATGGACGACTTGCGCAATTTCAAGCGCAAGATCGATGCCGGTGCCAATAGTGCCATTACCCAGTATTTCTTTAACCCGGATGCCTACTTCAGGTTTATCGATGACTGCGAGGCATTGGCCATTGATGTGCCGATCATCCCGGGCATCATGCCGATTACCAACCATGCTCAGTTGGCGCGTTTTTCCGACATGTGTGGTGCTGAAATTCCACGCTGGATACGCAAACGACTGGAAGGGTTTGCTGATGATATTGAAGCTATCAAGGCCTTTGGTGAGGATGTAGTCAGCGAAATGTGTCACCAGCTGCTGGAAGCCGGTGCACCCGGTCTGCATTTTTATACCATGAACCAGGCTGCGCCGACGCTGGCCATCTGGGATAACCTTGGATTAAAACCCTGACCATGCATACAGGTACATTGTGATTCAATGTACCTGTTTACAAACTTAACCTGCCTGACACCACTTGTTCACCAAACTGTCATAACTCGAGGCTAAGGTTAACCACGATACCTGTTTTTTACACGAGGAACGTGGTTATGCCGAATTACCGAATAGCTGAATTCAGAAAAGTGCCCGCACCGAACAATGTTGACAACTATAAGTGGTTTTATTATGTGATCTCCAACGAGGTTAACTGCATTACCGGTTATCGTGAAGGGAATAAAAAGGAAGTGGAACAATACCTCAAGGAAACCGTTTCCCGTCTCAACAATAAATATAACATGCCCGCGCATAGCTACCAGCGACCTGCATGTAAAGTTAGTGAGCCAAGCCCGGCCTATTAATCATCCCGTCATGAAAGTGTAATCAAACCGCAACATAGGTCCCGTATTTTCTGTTTTTCGAAAATACCGAGGAACAAACCATGAAAAACCAGATATTTAAAATGATTGCGGTTGCAATCACAATGATAACACTTGGTGGATGCGCTGGTTCACCGACAGCAAAACAGGCAGATACTGTTAAGGAAATTTATGAAGTACATGAAGAGGGTCGTATTCATGTATTTTATGACCGAGAAATGTACCAGGATTACCTGAAACTTGGTGAAACCCCTTATCGCCTCATCAAGGTCGCCAAAGGTCCGAACCGGGAAACCATGGTGTTTGGCCTTGCCAAAAAAGATAAAAAGAAACGTAGTGGCATTCCGGCAATAGAACTCTACGAAGGAAAATCAACCTCAGCTCAACAATTCTACGGTGAAATCAGGAAGCACGGCCGTATTTATGTGTTTAGTGACTTCAAGGATATGCAACCCGTACGTCAATTTGGTCATCCTAATTATTTCTATATGGAAGTTGGGTCAGGGCCAAAAAATGAAACCGTTTTCTACGTACTTAACAAGAAAACCAAGAAGAAAAAGCCTCTGGCACTGATTAATACTTTCAAAACCAGGAACAACCTGTAAGCATGAATACAAGGGGCCAGGCAACTGGCCCCACTCCTTCTACCTTTTTATATCTTGCCTGTTAGCAAACAGGAAAATTCCGCTTGTTTAGCGATATCGTTTTCCGTAATCTTCGTTTTATGCGCATACCCCGTATTTATATCGACAAACCGCTATCGACAGGTGACAGCATTCAACTTGATGAACCTGCCTTTCAACATGCCATCAAGGTATTACGCCTGCGTGTTGATGATCAGATCATCCTGTTTAATGGCATCGCTGGCGAATATCCCGCCTCGCTGATCGAGGTCAGCAAGAAGCAGGCTGTTGCTCACATCGAGCAATTTCTCGATAACGACAGCGAGTCGAGCCTGGCTGTTCACCTGGCCCTGGGTATTTCAAAGGGTGAGCGCATGGATTTCGCGATTCAAAAAGCCGTCGAACTGGGCGTGACGGAGATCACCCCGGTTTATTCAGAACGTTGCGTGGTCAACCTTGATGCGAAGCGTGAAGCAAAACGGTTACAACACTGGCAAGGCATCATTATCAGCGCCTGTGAACAGTGCGGGCGTAACCGGATACCGGTTCTGCATAAGCCGGTTGATATTCGCAAACATATGAGCCTGTTACCCGAAACCGACCTGAAACTGACACTCAGTCCTTACGCTGAGCAAAACCTGAAACAACTCCCGGTGCCAGGCAAGGCGGTGTTGATCCTGATCGGACCCGAGGGTGGCCTGAGTCAACAGGAGATATCGGCGGCTAAACAACATGGGTTCACAGCCGTACGGATGGGACCACGCATTTTGCGTACCGAAACCGCAGCATTGACCGCGATAAGTGCGATACAGGTATTGTGGGGTGATCTGGCCAGCTAGCCCGGCCAGCCACTAGACATGAAGTTTTTCGATACGCTCTTCCAGGTTATCGATATTCGGAATCATGGTGGTATCACCATCCATCTCGATGTAACCGGAGACTGACTGGCTTTGCTCCGAAGTCTTCCCGTCATCCCAGTTCAGGGTTTCTGGCTTGATAACCAGCAGGCTGGGAATACCCTGCATCAGGATGGCAATATACGGTACGCGGGGATTGGAATTCAGGGTGTTGAGTACCGCGATACGTGGTCCGGTTTTTTCAATCACGTCACTCCCTGCTGCCGCTTCCAGGGACACCAGTGGCACTTGTCGGTCACGCCATTGCATGCGACCCAGTAACCAGCTTGGTGCATCGCTGATTGGGTCAGGTTCATTGAAAGCTATTACCTCGGCAACTGCAGCATTAGGTAGTAATGCACTATTGTTGTGTAAAGGAATTTTCAGGCAATGCACGGCCTGGTATTCCTTACCCTGCAAGGCCTTTTGGTCCTTACCTGCACGATGTATGCTGATATCGGTAATGTCTGCCATGATCTTATCTCTTTAATTTACATGTATCGCTTCATCAGTTCACGGGCCAGTAACTCTGGCGAGCCCGTAAAGCTGACCGTGGTTGCCTTGTTGACGCTTTCCGGCATTGAACTCACCACACAGGTATCAGGAGATTGAACCCACACTTCTCCGCCCTGTTCGGCGACCTGTTGCGCGCCAAAAACGCCGTCATCGCACATACCACTAAAGATAATCGCATTTACCTGTTGCCTGTAGCGCTGTGCAAAATCCTGCATCACCAGGTTGATGGACGGACTGTATGCCGTTTTTTCCGATAATGGCAGTAATTCCACTGCACCTATCGGGTTAATCATCAAACGATGATCGATCGGTACTATCAGTACTTCGCCATGTCTCAATACATGGCCGGTATGTGCGTTTATGACCTTGAGCGCTGTCACTTTATTTAACTGTTCAGCCAGGCGTGAAACAAAGTTCTCACCAAGGTGTTGTGCCAGCACAAAAGCCACCGGTAAATCCACTGGCAATTCAGCCAGGAAGCGTTTTACCGCATCAGGGCCACCCAGTGATGCACCCAGCAACCAGACGTTTGTCGCCAGGTCCTGGTGCAGACTCTGACCCGATTGCGAACTGAGCGTCTCAACGATATTCGAACACCCCAGGTCAAGATCAAGCTCTTCCCATTCAAGCTTACCGGTTGCATTCGCAATCTTACTCAGTAACTTGCTATACCATTTCCCCATCGTCGCCGGCTCGTACAGGCTTAACACGGTAATATCATCAAATATGATGGGGGTTGATGTTTTATCCAGTAATGCCGTTAAAAATTCCTGTTGTTGGTCAGAGTTCTCATCGATATCCAGCAGGATCACATCTGCTTCAAAAATATCCAGTTTATCCAGCAGCCTGATTGACCCTGGCTCATTGATCACTACCCTGAGGCCAGTATGTTCCATCACCTTCTGCAAATGCTGGCGGTGTTTTAGTGAATAAGACACGATCGCAATGCGCACATTACGAAACTCATCCTGAGTTGATGGCCAGGACTTTGGTGCAACTGGGGGATCTTGCAATGTCATCCCTGTCCCTTTATTCAACTATCACTTTATTTGCCGGTAAGATTGTGGATATGCTCCAGTAACTCTGATTCGTTATAGGGTTTACCCAGGTAAACATTGACACCGATATTCATTGCCCGGTCGCGATGCTTGGCACCGGTACGCGAGGTAATCATGATAATCGGAATATCTTTTATCCGTTCATCATTTCGGATATTGGTTGCCAACTCAAAGCCATCCATTCTTGGCATTTCCACATCGAGTAAAATTACATCCGGCTTGTTTTCTTCAACCTGTAATTGTCCCAGCGCATCAACACCATCCTTTGCCGTTGACACGGCCATATCGTTACGTTCAAGGAAACGGGTGGTCACTTTACGTACCGTAATTGAATCATCCACCACCATAACCTGGGGTATAGACTGCTCTTCAATAGCCGCTTCGGTGGAGATCTCAGTGGCAAGCTGGATATCTTTTTCCGTGGCCGCCAGGCGCAGCAGGATAACCGGATCAATAATCAGTACCACGCTACCATCACCCATGATGGTGGCACCGGATACCCCTCTCAGCGTACTCAGCTGTGGTCCCACTGGTTTTACCACGATTTCACGGCTACCAATCAGGCGATCAACCTGGATCGCCGCCCGGTATCCACCACTTCGTACCAGCAGTATTGGCACACTGCGGTTTTCATCATAGGTGATTGGCTGGTGCATACCCATGATTGAACTCAGGTGCATGTATTTATAATCATTACCCACCCACTGGTACACAGGTTCATCCGACTCGGCCATTTGCGTTAGCTGCTCATAGGAGACGCGTTCAACACCTTCAACACTGAGCAGTGGGATAGCGTATGTCTCATCACCGGCTGTCACCATCAATGCCCTGGAAACTGCCAGGGTTAGCGGCATTGAGATCGTAAAGACCGTGCCTTTACCTTCCAGGGTCGAAATGTCCAGGTGACCACCCAGTTGCTTGATCTCGGTATTCACCACGTCCATCCCGACACCACGTCCCGCGATCTGGGTAACTTCTTCAGCAGTACTAAAACCGGATTGCATCATCAACTCCAGCAAGGCTTCCTTACTGGGTTGTGCATCTGCCGAGAGCATGCCTTTTTCAACCGCTTTACGACGGATCGCATCGAGATTAATCCCCATGCCATCATCGCTGATACGTATGACAAACTCACCACCTTCACGATCAAAGGAGATATTGATATTACCCGTCTCTGATTTTCCAGCCTGTTTGCGTTGTGCAGGTTTTTCTATACCGTGTGCAACCGCGTTACGTAACATGTGTTCAACGGGGGGTATCACCCGATCCAGGATAGTGCGGTCCAGTTCATTGTCCATGCCCTGCATGTGGAACTCGACGGGTTTACCCAGTTCATCACTGACCTGGCGCACGATCCGGCGTAAACGTGGTGCCTGGCCCGAGACCTGAACCATGCGTGTCCGCATCAGGCCTTCCTGCAACTCAGTCGTCACGCGGGACTGCTGTACCAGTAAAGTTTCTGATTCACGCGTAATGTTAGAAAGAATGTTACGCAGACTGTCCAGGTCTCCGAGGGACTCGAGCATACCACGTGATAAATGTTGCATTTGTGTAAAGCGGTCCATTTCCAGGGGATCGAAGTCCTCGTAACCCTGTGCCAGGGTGTCTTCCTTGCGGTACTGAATTTGCGCCTCTGCCTCGATTTCGAACTGTCGTAACTGTTCACGGAAGCGATCGATAGTTTCATCCAGCTCCTGCAAGTTGAAACGGAAGGTATTGGTCTGCTGCTCCATGCGTGAACGGTAGATGCTGACCTCACCGGCAAAGTTAACCAGGTTATCCAGCAAATCAGAACGAACACGAATCTGTTCATGCTGGATGCGCGAACCCTGACGACGATCTCGCGCCGCGTCGTCGGCTTCTTCTGCAGGTTGCGTGGTTTCCTGCTCAACCGGTAACTCAGCTGTTTTCTCGAGCGAAACCACGTTATCTGCAGGTGATTCCGGCTCGGCTGTTTCGGCGACTTGCTCGGTTACCGGTTCGGTGGTTTCCGGCTCTTCCGGTAACTCGATTTGAATATCGGCTTCTTCGTTGGAAATATCAATAATCGCGGAAATATCATCTGCTGATTCTTCAAACTCCTGAATTTCTTCAACAGTTGGGCCAGAGATAATTTTGTTAACTTCAGTAATCAAGTCTGTAGCTGCTTGCGGACGTTTATGCTCTTTCACCTGTTCGAGCATGGTGACCAGTCTATCCTGAGCACGTTGTAACAAGGTCTGCATCTCTTTTGTCACCGCAAGGTGACCGTCAACCACGGCTGTTAACATGGACTCGATATCGTGACCCAGATCGCCTATTTCACTGATGCCCGCCATGCGTGCACCACCTTTCAAGGTATGCAGTTGTCTCTGCAATGCCTCTACCAGCTCGGCATCATCCGGCGTTTGCATCCACTGATGAATAGTATGATCACTTTCATCGAGGATCTCCTCGCCTTCTTCAATAAAGATTTCTAGCAGCTCTTCATCATAATCAGCACCCAGGTCTTCAGCAGCTGTTTGTTGTTCTGCTTCTGGCTCTGTTGTCGACGGCGCCTGCTCTGCTGCCACACCTTCATCCATCGTTGCTTCGACAGGCTCCTCAATAACTTCAAGCTCTATCTCCGATTCCATGGAGGGCTCGTCAACTTCAATGGTAAAGGCATCTTCTTCGACACCACTGTCGTCAGCTTTTGTCTGAACCTCTTTAAGCGCAACGATTTGATTAAACAGGCTACCATTATCAGCAAGCTGGGCACCCGGGACGTCGAGGATGCTTATAGTTTGAGTCACAAACTCCACGAGTTGTTCAAGTAACTGTAATGCCGTTTCACCGAAAGGCTTGCCCTCGATATCCTTTACATAGTCCTCGAAGGCACCACATAACTCGGATAAAGACTGCACCCCGGCTGTTCGCGAACTACCATTAAGCGTATGTAACGCCCGCAACAGTCCATACGTAGCTGTTTGCTCAGTACCGGATTTCCAGTCGGCAATGTATTCTTTCAAAGTCGTGATATGGGTTTCAGCTTCCTTGCGGTAGATATCGAGTAACAACGGATCGATATCAACCGGCCCGGCAGGTTGGCTTTCGATACCGCTATCTTCCGGCTCCAGGATAACCGGTTCTTTTTCCGGTTCTTCAATAACAATGTCTTCACCCTTACTCAAGGCATCGGCATACGACATCAGGGTCAGCACATCCTGGCCAGGCTTGGTATGATTCTTAAACATATCAAACAGCACCGGCAGGGCATCACGTCCACGATGCAGCACTTCAAACAGGTTTGGGCTGGTACTGATAGTATGATCGATAACTCTGTTCAGCATGTTTTCAAATGACCAGGCAAATTCACCCACATCAACCGCGCCAACCAGACGACCGCTTCCCTTCAGGGTATGAAAGGAACGGCGCATTTCAGTCAATGGTTCTTCATTAGCCGGGTTTGACTCCCACTGTGGTAACAGGCGCTGGATATTGGCATATTCTTCTTCAGCTTCTTCAAGGAAAATCTCGATGATTTCATCATCAATTTCATCACTGACTTCATGTTCCTGCGCCACTACCGTTTCTGCGGGAGTGGCGATTGGTTCGGCCTGGATCTCGTGATGCGAAGCCTCATCGGTAACCGGGTTATCGATACTGACGTTCGCAAGATCATCACTGCTGGTGGCTATGGACGACTCATCGGCAATTTCAATTTCTTCTGATGCATCCTCGATAACCTGCTCATCCAGGCTGATCTCGCTAATTTCATCACTGCTGGCGGCGGCTTGCTGTTCATCGGCAATTTCAATTTCTTCCGGCGCCTCATCGAAGCCGTCGAACATCAAGCCTGCATCAGCATCCATGGCTTCGATGACTTCTTCCTCGCCGCCTTCATCAATCTGTATGGAAGGTTCGCTTAGCTCATCCAGTGACAGGTTGGTCAACGTATCATCTTCGGTGATCGATTCTGCTGACATTTCCAGGCTGGGTTCATCGATATCCAGCATGGACAGGTCAGGCAAGGTATCGCTGCTGGCCCCTGATAAATCAGGCACTTCCAGATCAACCACCGTATCATCAACTTCATCTTCAGCAGCCACTTTATTTTCTTTTTCTGGCTGTTGTTGTTCCTGCTCGACGCCTGGTGCAGGCTGGCTATTCAGCTGCGCAAGGCTTTGCTCGGCCACGTCCAGAATGGCCTCAGGTTGGCCCCAGTTACCGGCCAGTGACTCGAGGTAGTATTCAATACTACTGATCGAATCGGCCAGGTTTTCCAGCTGGGTATGCTCCGGTGCGGTAGCAGCTTGCAAAATATTCTGGTCAACAAAACCGGCACACTGCTCCAGTAACCCGGCTGCGCGCTCCAGCGACAGGATTGACAAACTACCCTTGATTTGTGCCAGGCTACCTGGAACCTCGCTAACCAGTTCCGGGCTCATGGTATTGCGACTGTAATCCGAAATCGCTTCCTTGACCTTGTTCAGGTCCACTTTCACTTCTTCAATAACCGTTTGCATGAGCTTCTGCTGTTCAGCACCATGCAGTTGTTCAGTCGCTGATTTATCGCTTTCGACTTCAGCATGCTCATTGACGGCACGCGCTTTACCCATTTCCTGCAACGAGTTTTCAATGGATAACATGGCCGCGGCGATATCCATCAGGGCGACCTCGTCAACCGGCCGTTCTCCCTGGACCATGGCATCAAGAATTTCAATCTGTTCCTGTATGGTACGGCGTTGCAAACCTAACCCCAGCATGCCAAGCGTATCAGACATCTGGGTAAGCGTGTCACATAGCGACGAAAGCTCGGATACATCAGGCTCTTCGGCACGCACAAAGATATCAAGCGCATCTTTAACTCGCGTCAGGTCTTCCATGAGCACTGATGACACGGTATCCATCAGTGCCACGTTTGGTCCCTGTAGATCAGCACGCGCCTGCTCCAGTTGCTGGGTATCAGGCAGTACGTGGTCAAGATCAAACGCCTGTTTTATCTGTTGCGTGAGCTCGCCATCGGCACTGGAGGTGGCTACATAATAGAGAATATTTTTCAGTAATTCTTCGGGCGGGTTTTCACTGAATAAATAAACACCCTGGTCGATGATCTTTTTGATCTGTCGATCCAGTTGTCCCAGTAGCAACTTCACCGAAACACTGGGATCCAGGCCACCGAGACGCAAGCTTTCCACCAGGCCACTGGCGGTCCATAACAGTCGGCTGACCTCTTTATCATCGGTGGCGTGACGTAACTTGTTAATCACATCTGCGATACGTTTCAGGCCGGCATCACTGTCCTTGTCACGGAACCAGCCCAACAGGCCGAGGTGATAGTGATGACGAAGTTTTTTGGCCAGTTCAGCTATATCTTCACCAGGCAAGCCAAGCTCGTGAGCAAGCTTGTTTTCATCCTCGCTTTGTTCCTGATCCGCGCTGGGCGCTTCCACGGAAAGATCGGGAGTGAACATGGCGTTTTCTGAGAGCAAGGTCTCGCCACGCGCCGCGCGTAAATCATTAAGCAATGGCAGCAACACCATGGGCATATCCTGTTGCCCATTGAGTAATTGTTCGAGATAGTCTGGTAACTGCAAAATACCACGGATCAATACTTCATAAGCATCATTACGGTTGCCGACTTTGTTTTCCACCAGTGCTTCGGTCAGGCGTTCCATTTCCTCCGCAGCAAGCGAGGCACCGTAAAGCTCAACCATTTGTAGGGTACCATGGACCTGGTGCAAATAATTCAGGCAAAAGCGTAGCTGAGATTCATCTTCAGGATTATCGACATATACCTCGAGCGCAGATCGGGCCTGGCCAAGGGTTTCGTCAATTTCTGATTTCACCCAGCTTAAAACATTTGCATCAAGTTGATTACCTACACTCATGCGTCACTCTCTTGTTTTCTGGTACGGCGAAACGCCAGCGTTGAATCATAAGACACGCTTTCCAAGTCGGGATGAACCCAGTCACGAATTTCACCCGCACCCAGCACCAGCAAGCCACCCTGTTTCAGGTGCGTTACCAGGCTATTCAGAATTTGCAGTCGCTGTTCACGTTTAAAATAAATCAAAACGTTTTGACAAAATATAATGTCCATCAAACCCACTTTGATATTGGTTAAATCAAGCAGGTTCATCTGGTTGAAACATACCCGTTGTCGCAAAAACGGTTTAACCTGGAATTCATCACTTGCTGTTTTATCCAGGTATTGTTCAAGTATTTTTTCCGGCACATTGCTCAACCGTGCGCTCTTATAAACCGCTTTACGCGCCGTGGTAATTGCAGCCGGACTGATATCAGAGCCCGTCACTGCATAATAAAATTTTTTCCCACTGTCATTCAGGTAGCGATCCAGTTCAATGGCCAGGGAATAACTTTCCTCTCCCGTCGCGCAACCGACACTCCATACGTTGATACTGTCGGAAGCTGATTTTTCTTCAAACTGCTCAAGATAAACATCACGAATCAGGTTAAGTGCCTGCTGGTCTCTGAAAAAACGTGTTTCGTGTACAGTCAGGCGATCGACCAGTGTCGCCCATTCAATATTTCCCGCATGCCCTGAATGTAAATAATTGTAATAAGCCTGGTAACTCTCAATGCCCAGTTCATACATGCGAATGTTGAGACTGCTCAACAGGAAAGAACGACGTGACTCAGGCAATGTGATGCCCGTACGCTTTGCCAGCAGCCCGGTCCACTGTTGAAACTGAAACGCGTTCATTTCAGGAACAGTAGACTTTCGCCACTGTGCGATATCGACCACTTTGCTGGTTTGCGCGGTCATAAGCACTACCTGGTTACGTCGCTACTACCTTATTGTGGCAGACGGAAACCGGCTACTGAATGACGCAGTTCATTGGCCAACTCAGCCAGATTACCGATCGATGCCGCCGTTTCGTTGGTACCTGCCGATGTCTGGGTGGTAATTTCCTGGATAACATTCATGGTATCGGAAATATTGGTCGCTGCACGCGCTTGTTGCGAAGCCGAATCGGAAATACTACCAATCAGTTCGGCCAGGTGTGTTGATACGTTTTCAATGGCCTCAAGTGCCTCACCCGCGTTTTGTGCCAGCTGTGCACCCGAAACCACTTCCGAGGTACTTTGTTCCATCGAGGCCACCGCTTCGTTGGTATCAGACTGGATTGCTTTTACCAGGGTGTCAATTTGACGCGTCGCATCAGCTGAACGTTCCGCCAGGCGTTGTACCTCGTCCGCAACAACCGCGAAACCACGACCGGCTTCACCGGCCATCGCCGCCTGGATCGCCGCGTTCAATGCCAGGATGTTGGTTTGTTCGGAGATGTCGTTAATCAGCTCAACGATATCACCGATTTCCTGTGACGATTCACCCAGGCGCTTGATACGTTTCGAGGTTTCCTGGATTTGCTCACGGATGGTATCCATACCGTGGATGGTTTTTTGTACCGCTTCAGAACCACGGTTTGCGATTTCTACCGAGCGGTTCGCTTCATCGGCCAGTTCGCCCGCGTTGTTGGATACTTCCTCGATCGACACCGCCATCTCGTTAATCGCGGTACTGGCACCGGTTATTTGTTGTGCCTGGTGATCAGATGCTTCGGCAAGATGCATCGCCGTGGCCTGGGATTGTTGTGCCGCAGACGATACCTGTTGGGTGGTACTGTTAATTGATGATACCAGGCCACGTAACGCGTCGATGGTGTAGTTGATCGAGTCCGCGATTGCCCCGGTGATGTCCTCGGTTACGGTTGCCGATACGGTCAAGTCACCATCCGCCAGGTCACCCATTTCATCCAGCAGCTTGAGGATCGCTTCCTGGTTACGCTGGTTGGTTTCCTCTGTGCTACGACGCTGTTCTTCTGTTTCGGATAATCGTTTACGCGAATCACGCATCCACATCATCGCGATAACGATAATCAGGGCCAGTACTATGACACCAAATACGAATACCAGTTTTGGTTCAATACGCTGGCTAATCTGTCTCTGGTATGCCGTGGACAAACCTTCAACCAGGTCAAGCATCTTGGGACTGGCACGCAGTACTTCTTCTGCTGAACCGGATACCTGGAACATTTCCGGAGAACGCTCAAGGATGCCACCTACCTGGGTACGCAAGGCACGGAACTGTTTTGATACCTGCTGCAGTTTTTCACGTGATTCCGGGTCAGTAATCTGGCGAATACCCATGTTGCGGTTACCACGTAACATATCCTCGATCACGCGACCAAATAATGCCGCGTCACGACCGAAACGGTCAGCTGCTGTTACCGCTTCCTCACCACCGGAAAGTACCCGGTTCACGTTACTGGAAATACGCTGGGTCAACATCAACTGGCGTGTTGCGATATAGACCTGGTCACTGGGAGCGCCCTGCTCTGTCATGGTGGCAACAACTTCATCCGACAACGCCAGCAAGGTAGGAATTTGCTCGTTGATGTTCTGGATATGTTCACGCATGGAGGTTACAACTTCGCGACGTTTCAGGATCGTCTCGACGTTATTGGCATAAGTTTTCCATGCAGTCTTCAGGCTGGACAAGGCACCCATGGTTTCAGCTTCTGTGCGGCTGGTTTGCCATCTAAGGATATCGGCAAACGCATCCTTGTCGTGCTTCAGTGAGCTGAATGCTTCCAGGTTACCACGTGCTGCCTGCGAAGCCAGTTTCGCGATTTCCTGTGAAAGTACGCGCTGGTCACCGATTTTGTTGATATATGCACGATCACCGGCGTCCTTATTTACCGAAATAAAGTAGAAAACACCCATGGCAATCAGTGCCGCTACCAGTACAAAGGTGAGATATACCATCAAGCGACCTGTTGATAAGGTTCCTGATAAACTTATGCCTTTCAACTTCATTGTAATACTCCTACCACCACACTTGTTTTAATCTTGAGTTCAAGCGCTCAGTCCAATTCATAACAGCTAACTATTCAAAGAACAAAAACACTATCCTGTTTACAATTTTTCAATTGCTTATGTAATTGTTGCCTAATTACGAACCGCAACATTTTTAAACTCTTCACTTTTGGCAAGGTTACGCATACTGAAAATACCCCAGTGACGATCACCTTGTCGATATGCCCCTTTCATGAAGTTCTGTAAACGCCCGGATACCTGGGGTAAATCAGCGGTTTTTTCTTCATCGAAGAAATGCCGCATACCAAATACTTCGTCAACAACCAGGCCGGTATCCATATCTTCCTGGCGTATCACCAACACCCGGCTTTTTCGTCCTAACTTGGTACTCTGCCCATCAACCACACCGGTAAAATCCATGATCGGCAACAAGATACCGCGCACATTGGCGATACCGCGTATCCAGTTTTGCGAACTTGGTACACTTGTCATGTTCGGGTAGGTAAGAATTTCTGAAATTTCATCAATGGCTGAAACCAGGTAAGTCTCACCAACCCTGAAACCGATACCTGACCAGGTCCGGCGAATTTCCATTTGCTGCGGCAAACCCAGCGCCTTTTCCTGGCTGCGTACTTCGATATTCTTCAGCAGGCTAAACGGGTCTTTGAAAGTGGCCGCACTCATACTCTTAATCAACTCTTCAAAATTATTATTTTTATCCTGCTATTACCGCGCCGAGTTTTGACATTAACTCTTGTTCGTCCGCCGGTTTTGAGATGTAATCTTTCGCCCCCTGGCGCATTCCCCATACACGATCGGTTTCCTGATCCTTGGTGGTAACGATGATAACAGGAATAGATTCAGTTTCTGGATCCTTGGTAATGGCGCGTGTCGCCTGAAAGCCATTCATGCCGGGCATCACCACGTCCATCAGGATGGCATCTGGTTTGGTTTCTTTCGCACGCGCAATGCCTGCCTCCGCATTGTCTACCGAATCCACCTCGTGGCCATTTTTTTCCAGCATGGTTTTTAATACATGCACTTCAGTAGGCGAGTCATCAACGATTAATACACGAGCCATGAATGTCTCCTTTGCTTTTTCAGGATATATTTTTAAATAAAACCAATTTTTCTAATTTTCTAATACATGCTTTTTAATCGCGCCAAGTAATTCCTCTTTGGTAAAAGGCTTGGTGAGATACTCTTCAGAACCCACGATACGGCCACGCGCACGGTCAAACAAACCATCTTTACTGGATAACATGATGACCGGGGTTTTCTGGAACACTTTATTGTTTTTAATCAGGGCGGTGGTTTGATAACCGTCCAGTCGTGGCATCATGATATCCACGAAAATGATATCGGGCTCGCTATCGGCTATTTTGGATAATGCCTCAAAGCCATCGGTTGCAGTAAAGACCTCGCAGCCCACTTTCTTTAATAATGTTTCTGCGGTACGGCGAATGGTTTTACTGTCATCGATAACCATTACCTTGAGGCCTTCGTAGCTATCTGTCATCGCTTTCTCTGCCAACATCGCTTACTGGTTCCATATCTGAATAGTTATAACTTATTTATCGGGGCTGGATACCCCATTATTTTAATAATAACTTTAAGATTAACCTATAAGTACCCATTTTTGAAGAATATTTACAAATTAATCTTTTTTATCTGGCCTGCTGATCGGTTTCTGCGTGTTTTCCCGCAATTCGCCGCGGACCATCATGCTTTATATATTAGAGTCGACTAATTAAGCAACTGGAAAACCTGCTTTTCCTCGCCTATTCAGTTAGTATTTCACGTTCAGGTGAATATACTGAACTATGATTAATCAACAGGACGAACCGAATACTATGAGTGTCGAACACCTACATGCGGTACCCCATCTCACCACGGCCCTGACCGGCCCATTGCATCATATCGAATCACATTTGTTGTCACACCAGGCACAAATTGAACGTTGGTTCCGTAACCAGTGGCTGGAAACCCCCGCACCTTTTTATGCCTCTGTTGATTTGCGCAATGCGGGTTTCAAAGTTGCTCCGGTTGACACTAATCTCTTTCCAGCCGGTTTTAATAACCTGAACCCGGCCTTTATGCCGCTTTGTATCCAGGCGGCTCAGTCTGCCATCGAGCGAATCTGTCCCGAGGCGGCCCGTATTTTACTGGTCCCGGAAAGTCACACCCGTAACCTGTTTTACCTGGAAAGCCTGGCAACGTTGCAAGACATCATTTCCAAGGCGGGCTTTGAGATACGTATCGGCTCATTGATTCCGGAACTTGAGAAAAATCACACAATAAATCTCCCCTCCGGCCGCAGCGTTACCCTGGATCCGGTCGAACGGACCCAAAACCGGGTACACGTGGGGGATTTTGACCCCTGTTTAGTCTTATTAAACAATGACTTATCGTCTGGCGCGCCGGATATTCTGCAAGACCTTGAACAGATGATGGCCCCGCCGTTGAGCCTGGGCTGGGCCAATCGCCTCAAATCAGCTCATTTTGCCCAATACCAGGCGGTAACCGAAGAGTTTGCCGAACTGGTCGAAATTGACTCCTGGTTGATTAACCCGCTGTTTCGCAACTGCGGTGAAATCAACTACATGAAGCGCGAGGGCGAGGACTGCCTGGTCAAAAACGTCAACCGCCTGCTGGATGATATCAGGGCAAAATATAAAGAATACGATATCGACAAGGATCCCTACGTGATCGTAAAAGCCGATGCCGGCACCTACGGCATGGGCGTCATGACCGTGCACAGTGCCGAGGAGATCCTTGAGCTGAACCGTAAGCAACGTACCAAGATGTCGACCAGCAAGGGGGGCAGCGCGGTGTCACGGGTCATCATGCAGGAAGGGGTTTACACCTTTGAAACCTGGGGGAAAGACCAGGCCGTGGCCGAACCAGTGGTCTACATGCTGGATCACTTCGTGGTCGGCGGGTTTTACCGTGTGCATACCGAACGCGGCATCAATGAAAACCTCAATGCTCCGGGCATGCACTTTGAGCCGCTGGCCTTCGTTGAGCCCTGCAATGTCCCCGATAACAACATGGCGCCGGATGCCAACCCCAACCGTTTTTATACCTACGGGGTGATTGCCCGTCTGGCCTTGCTGGCCGCGGCGCGCGAATACGCTCAACACCAATAACAACAAGAAATATTATGTCTATCAAGCTCGGCGTCATCATGGATCCCATTGGGTCCATTCAATTCAAAAAAGACACGACCCTTGCCATGCTGCTGGAAGCCCAGCAACGTGGCTACGAACTGTTTTACATGCAACAGGCCGACCTGTTTCTGCAGGATGAACAGGTCCAGGCGAGCATGTCGCCACTCAAGGTCGCCAACGATCCCGAAAACTGGTTCAGCCTGGGTGAGCAACAAGCCCGCGAACTGTCAGAACTCGATATCATCCTGATGCGTAAAGACCCGCCGTTCGACATGAACTATATCTTTACCACCTACCTGCTGGAACTCGCGGAAGCCAAAGGCACCCTGGTAGTTAACAAACCGCAGAGCCTGCGGGATGCCAATGAAAAACTGTATACCGCATGGTTTCCCGAGTGCACTGTTGATACCGTGGTGACTTCACAGGCCGCTCAACTACGCCGGTTTATTGATCAACAGCAGGACGTTATCCTGAAACCGCTGGACAGCATGGGCGGCAGTTCCATCTTCCGGGTCAAGCAGGGCGATGCAAATACCAATGTCATCATTGAAACACTGACCCGCAACCAGGCCAAGCCGATCATGGCGCAGCGCTTTATTCCCGAAATCAGTGAAGGGGACAAGCGGATTTTATTGATCGATGGCGAACCGGTGCCTTATGCACTGGCACGGATTCCCTCGGCGACCGATCACCGTGCCAACCTGGCCGCCGGCGGGACCGGCAAAGGCATTCCACTCAGCGAACGTGATCGCTGGATATGTAAACAGCTTGCCCCAACCCTCAAGGCAAAGGGACTGATTTTCGTAGGCATCGATGTCATCGGTGACTACCTGACTGAAATCAATGTCACCAGTCCAACCTGTGTCAGGGAACTTGATCAACAGTTTGATCTCAACATTAGCGCCACGCTGATGGATTGTCTGGAACAGAAAATAACAAAATAAATCATCAAAAAAGTATTATGAAACACATCAAGACGTTCGCTTTACTCCTGCTCATCACCATCACGGTTAGTGCCTGTAGCCCGGAAAAGAAACAAGTCCGTGACAGCCTGTTTGTACTTGGTACCATCGTCAATATCACGCTGATGGTTGCAGACGAGCAAAAAGCGGCCAAGGCCATCAAGGACATCGATACGGATCTCAAGTATTTGCATACCGTCTGGCACCCGTGGCGTTTTGGCGCCATGAGTCGTACCAACCAGCTACTCAAGTTGAACGAGTGGTTCTCGGCCAACCCTTCGGTTTTACCCGTCATGGAAAAGTCCAAGCAACTTTATAAAACCAGCCAGGGTTTGTTTAACCCGGCCATCGGTGAACTGATCGGCATCTGGAGTTTTCACAACGACGAGGTGCTGGATGGACCTATTCCCGAAGCATCGGTGATAAAAGCATTTATCGATGATTTACCCACCATGGATCACGTGGAAGTGGATGGCTTTCGCCTGCGTGGCACCCACCCCCGGGTACAACTGGATGTCGGCGCCATTGCCAAGGGTATGGCAGTCGAGCGCGTCATCACTTACCTGAAACAGGTTGGCATCAACGATGCCATCGTCAATGCCGGCGGTGACCTGAAAGCCATTGGCTCACACGGCGAGCGCGCCTGGTCAGTGGGCATTCGCCATCCACGCCAGGACGGCATCATGGCCGGGCTAGCCGTCAACGATAACGAAAGCGTGTTTACTTCGGGCGATTATGAACGCTACTTTGAAAACCAGGGGCAACGTTATCATCATATCCTCGATCCACGTACCGGTTACCCGGCCGATAAAACCCAGTCGGTGACCGTCATACACCCGGATGCCGGTCTGGCGGATGCCGCCGCCACGGCCCTGTTTATTGCCGGTCCCGAACAATGGCAGGCGATCGCACAGAGCATGGGCATCGACAAGGTGCTGCTGATCGATCAGCAGGGTCGCGCGCACATGACCCGCGCCATGGCCAAACGCCTGACGTTCGAAATCGAGCCACCCGCTAAAATCATTGTTGATTAACCATGACCCTGGCCGACCGCGTACTTTACCTGCTTAGCCTGTTGCTGTTGCCCCTGGTGTTCTGGTTTTTCTGGCAACCGGTCAGCCAGGCACTACAGGC
>JASFOS010000018.1:0-23999 GCA_050116415.1 Thioalkalispiraceae bacterium | reverse complement strand
GAAAAAAGTTAGTCCTGAAAAAACCGCCAGCTGCCAAGCTGGCGGTGATCGATAATCAAAACTCCGTTAGTTCGCGCAATTTCTTCATTTCCATATATTCTTCCAGCCTTCTGCGTGCATCCAGTTTCTGGTTGCTGGTGTTGATGCTGAAAGTATCTTCCGCGTTATCCAGTTCCAGTGAATCGTCGTCCAGGAAATCGTCATTTTCGTCTGCCATGGTAACCCTCATCAAATATACAGTGAGATGACAGTTGCTATTTAATGTGAGTTGTCAGCCTTGTCAATCATTTGATTTACATAAAAAATGATTGTGACGATTAATAATTTCGATTGAAAAAAACGCGGAGCAGAGTCAGCCATTACAGCCGGCGCAAAAACCGGGGGCATGCAAGACCTGCTAGAGCTCGTTATCATCATGTTTATCGCGGCGCCTGGCTGGCCCCTCCAGCAGTGGCAAGGGGATAAACTTGATGAGTTGTTTACCCTTGTAGTTACCGATAACCAGTACAGCGGCCAGGGTTAGCAAGTGGGCTTCCGGGAAAGTAACCAGCAGGTGACCGAGTGCCTTCCATTGCATGACGGGGATACAGAAAAGCATGATAATCGCCGTCCAGGCGAGCCGGATCAGGGCAATTTCGGCCCCATAGCTTTCCATGGTTCTGTAAAAATTATCGGTCAACGAGGCGAGAATGATCACGGGTAATAATACGGCAAAGCCTTCAGGGCTTGGGTAATACAGGTCAACGAAAGAAACCGCGTAACCCATGCTGAGTACCACCAGGATAAAGATAATCCCGAGCCTGGGTGTGCGGGTCATTTTTTTCGGGAAAGCGGTTCGCCCGGTAAGCGCAAAAAAACAAACAATGGCGATGGTGATAAAAGTTGTCGTCAGTTCATTACGTGTCAGGGCAAGTGCCAGCAGCGAAGGGGTAAACACACCATAACTGCGGATGCCGATGAAATGCCTGAAGATCACGGTAATCAGTACGCCAAGCGGCAACAGCAATAATACCGCAAGCACGTTGCGTACATCGCTCGAGAGTCTCGACAGGTTAAGGACGTTCAAGGGGCTTCCGTCATGATCAATTTCAGACAGATAGTTATAACGGGTTTCACTAAGACCGTAATCAACACTGATCAGTTTGCCGTTGGTCAAGGTAAAAATTTCACTATCGTTGTAGCTGATAGGAATGAAATTGGTCGGTAACTCGCCCTTGTAGCCATTATAGACATCATAAGGAATCCAGTTATCGTCCAGATAGATTTGCGCCCAGTAATGCGGCTGGATGTCGGGTTGCTCCCTGAAAACGAAACCACTCACCAGCCGGGCAGGTATTTTGGCACTACGGCACAGCGCGACGAACAGGTTACTGCGTTCAAGTACAGACACGGATTTTGCATTCATCAGTTCAGAGGCCGACCGGGGGTTATCTGTTTTTTCCTTGTGCTTGAAGGTACGAACATACCTGTAGATCTGATCCACGAGATTTTGTTTGTCAACTGACTTTTCTCTCAGGACATTGAGAAAGTCAGTTATTGTCTGCGCATAAATATCAAGTTCAGGACTGTCGCTGAGATATCTTTCCTTTACTTGCGTTGAGAGCGGTGCAACAGGCAACTGCAGACGTGGATGTTCGGTGACATGAACAATGAATTCAGCATCAACATCAAGTGCTCCAGATTTTTCAGCAACAAGAGATATGATAGTACGTCCATCAAAACGATTTTTGGTATAACGGATATCACTATCGGGATGATACAGGCTTTGGCGTATCATCCGGCTATGCGAGGTTGGCGAGGGTTGACTGAGTTTTACAACGGTTTCCTGTTTCTGCGCTTGCAGCTGCAGGTTGATAGCAAACTGCCACACTGAATCGGTCGAGGCATAAAGTTGCCAGATGATCACCCGCCCGACGATAAAGATCACCGCTATCGCCACCAGGCCAATGACAAGGTGCCTCAGAACCCTGTTGTCGATTTTTGGTGGTTGCTTTTTACCAGGCTCATCCATGATGAAATAATTTTATATTTTGTTAATAACCATAATAATTGACAGCCGCTTAACAGGTATTAAAGTATTATCTCATGTTATCAATGATATAGGTTAGACTTATCGTGTGCACAACGCCAGTTGTTGGCCGGGCACTTTTACCCGCTTAGTCATTTCGGCGTGAACCGGGTGAGTCGCGGCATATCGCCTGCCGCGACAGCCGATGTCATCAGTAACATGATTTTTACTATGCTGTTTTTTGTATTAAGCAGTGCAGCGAATTAGCCAATATACCTGGGCTGATAACGCAAAAAGCCCTGTAAAAAAAGGATATAATCCATGAAAAATCAATTGGTAACAGTTGGTTGGCGTGAATGGCTGTCATTACCGGAGCTGGGTCTTACTCATATCAAGGCCAAGGTCGATACCGGTGCAAAAACCTCCTGTTTGCATGCGTTTGAAGTCGATCCCTACACGGAAAACGGTGTTGAAATGGTACGGTTCTTGATGCACCCTGTGCAAAAGAATACTGAAATTGTCCAGGAATGCCGTACCAGGATAATTGACCAGCGCCAGGTATCCGATTCGGGTGGGCACCAGGAATTACGCTATGTTATCGAAACACGGCTCGATCTAGGTGAGCATGCCTGGAATATTGAAGTCACCCTGACTAACAGGGACACCATGGCATTTCGCATGCTGCTGGGGCGAAGCGCCATGGAAGGACGCCTGCTTGTTAATCCGCAAAAATCCTTTTTACTTGGTAATCAGCCTGAATAAAACGTTATGAATATTGCAATTTTGTCCAGAAATTCAAAACTCTACTCAACCCGGCGACTGGTCGAGGCTGCCAAGCAGCATGGTCACGAGGTGCGGGTGCTTGATACCTTGCATTGTTATATGAACATGGCCTGTAATCGGCCAGAGATTCACTATGCGGGTGAAAAGTTACCGAAATACGATGCCGTGATTCCCCGTATAGGTGCCTCGATTACACATTACGGTACCGCGGTACTACGCCAGTTCGAAATGATGAACGTGTTCCCGCTTAACGAGTCCGTGGCACTGACCCGTTCCCGCGATAAACTGCGTTCCATGCAACTGTTTTCACGTAAGGGTATCGGTATGCCGGTTACCGGATTTGCCAGTAAACCCGGTGATATTCAGGATTTGATCAAAATGGTGGGCGGTGCACCGCTGGTGATTAAATTACTGGAAGGTACCCAGGGGATTGGCGTGGTACTGGCCGAAACCAGAAAGGCAGCGGAAAGTGTTATCGAGGCGTTTATGGGTTTGAAGGCGGACATCCTGGTGCAGGAATACATCAAGGAAGCCGGTGGTGCCGATATTCGTTGCTTCGTGGTCGGCGATAAAGTGGTGGCATCAATGAAACGCCAGGGTGCGGAAGGCGAGTTCCGCTCCAACCTGCACCGCGGCGGCAGTGCCAGCGTGGTGAAAATTACCCCGATTGAGCGTAAAACGGCGGTATTGGCAGCAAAGACCATGGGCCTTAACGTGGCGGGCGTTGATTTGTTGCGATCAGACCGAGGCCCGCTGGTGATGGAGGTAAATTCCTCGCCGGGGCTGGAAGGTATTGAAACTTCGACCGGTAAGGACGTGGCAGGGATGATCATCAGCTTTATCGAAAAAAATGCCAAGCCCAACAGGACCAGGACACGTGGCAAAGGCTAAATATACCCCGTTTGAAATTTGTGGCGTCGAGATTAAGCCCGGCGAACGTAAAATTGTAGATTTACCGACTACCCAGTTTTATACCAACACCCACGTCACCATACCGGTGCATGTCATACGCGGTAAAAAAGATGGGCCACGTTTGTTTGTCAGTGCCGCTATCCATGGTGATGAAATAAATGGCGTGGAAATTATTCGTCGCTTGCTGAAAAAGTCACGATTAAAGCGCCTGCATGGCACCCTGATTGCGATACCGGTGGTGAATATACACGGCTTTGTTCAGCAAACCCGTTACTTGCCGGACCGGCGCGATCTGAACCGGAGTTTTCCCGGCAAGAAAAAAGGTTCACTGGCGGCCCGCCTGGCCTATACCTTTATGAGCGAGATCGTGGAGAAGTGTACCCATGGTATCGACCTGCATACCGGTGCCATCCACCGTTCAAACTTGCCGCAGATACGCGCTAATCTTGATGATCCTGACACCGCGCAATTAGCCAAGGCCTTTTCGGTCCCGGTGATGCTTAATTCCAAGATTCGTGATGGCTCTTTGCGTGAAGCTGCCAGTGAACTGGGTATCCCGATGTTGCTGTATGAATCAGGTGAAGCCTTACGTTTTGACGAGGTATCAATACGGGCAGGTATCAGGGGTATCATGAAAGTCATGATCGAACTGGGAATGTTACCTAAACCCTCCAAGGTCAGTCGTGCGCACAAAAAAACAACGATTGCACAGGGCAGCTTGTGGGTCCGCTCACCCAGCAGCGGTATTGTCGGTACCCAGGTCACCCTGGGTGCACAGGTCAGCGAGGGCCAGCAACTGGGTGTCATCAGCGATCCATTCAGTAATGGTGATAAAACAGATACAGCGATAAAGTCTCCCTGTGATGGTATCGTGATTGGTCAAGTAAATATTCCCCTGGTATATGAAGGCGATGCCCTGTTTCATATTGCCTACTTTGGTGAAGTCGAAAAGGTGACGGAACACCTGGAAGCTTTCGTGGAACGTATCATGCCCGAAGCCAGCGCCGATACGGAGTAGTCATCGTCTCAATTCAGTTAGGTATTTCTAATGTACTGATTTTGACTTGAGATCAATGGATTGCAGCGGTTTACCACAATGATAACCTTGCGCATAATCAACCCCGTATTCACGTAACAGGTCAAGCGTGGTTTCATTCTCGACAAATTCAGCAATCGTTTTCTTGCCCAGCGCATGCGCAATCTGGTTCATCGATTGAACCATGGCCTGATCGATAGGTGTGTCTGCCATCCCTTGCACAAATGAACCATCGATCTTGAGTTTATCGACCGGCAAATGTTTCAGGTAGGTAAAGGAGCAGAAGCCGGAACCAAAGTCATCCAGCGCGAACTGGCAACCAAGCTCCTTGAGTTTGTGAATAAACTGGGTTGCGGCGGCCAGGTTGGCGATCGCGGCCGTTTCAGTAATCTCGAATGTCAACGCCGAGGGTTCCAGGCCGGTTTGCTTGAGGATGTCATGGATCATTGGCAGCAGCTTGCTGTCTTCAAACGCATAGCCGGAAAGGTTGATGGCAAAGCGGATTCGCGGGTCTGATTTATGCAGTTCAACCAGGTAGTGCATGGCATGGGAAACCGTCCAACGATCGACATTTTTTATAAGACCGAAACGTTCCGCGGCAGGCATGAAGCCGCCCGGCAGCATGTCGTTACCATCTTCCATGGTCATGCGTAGCAATACCTCGTAAGTATGAACATCACCATTACTGATTGAGACGATAGGCTGATAGACCAGGTTGAAATGGTTGTTTTCATAAGCATCACGGACGCGTGCCGCCCAGCCCATGTCTTCGGCCATGCCGTCGATTTGTTTGTCCTGCTGGTTGTGGACATGGACCCGGTTGCGGCCCTGGGCCTTGGCAATATTACAGGCCAGGTCGGCCCGGGAAAGCGCCTCGCTGGCCGAGCTGCAATGATTATCGATAATGGCAACCCCGATACTGCAGGTAACATTGTATGATTTGCCCTCTTCAATAAACCGATAGGCTTCAAGCAGAGCGCGGATATTTTCCGCGGTTTTTTCGGCGTGATGTTGTTCAATATTGTAAAGCAGGATCGTGAATTCATCGCCACCAAAACGTGCTAACAGGTCGCCTTCACGCAGGTTACGTTGCAACAGGTGCGTCACTTCCTGCAACAATTTGTCACCGGCCACGTGGCCCAGGGTATCATTGATGTATTTAAACTGATCGACATCCAGGTATAACAGTGCACAACTGGAGGCATTGCGTGCGACGCGACTGACTACACGTTCCAGTTCCTGCTGGAAATAATTCCGGTTATAAAGCCCGGTCAAACTATCATGCTGTGCCTGGTAGGTGAGTTCATGTTCGAAGGCTTTCTGCTCGGTAATGTCACGAGCGGTACCGGTAATGCTGGTGACATTTCCCTGTTCATCAAGGTTCGGCCTGGCGTTAAAGCTGATATGTCGTAGCTGGTTGTTTTTGTCGAGGTGAATGGTTTCGTAATTGACCAGCTCCTTGCCGTTCAATAACTTTTCGAAAGCTTCCTGGTCACGTTCAACGGATTGTGGATCCTGGAATTCACTATAATGATGCTGCAGCATTTCCTCGGCACGGTAACCATAGATACGTCGCGTGGCATCATTCAGGTAAGTCCAGTTACCTTCAGTATCCATACTCCAAACCAGGTCGTGCGCGGTAACCACCAGGTTACGATAACGGGCCTCGGCATCCATTAACAGTTTTTCCGAGGCCTTGCGTGCAGAAATATCGGCCACCATGCAGGTGTAATAAATTTGTGAATCAAGACGCATTTCGCTGATGCGCATTGATATGGGGAACTCGCTATTGTTTTTATTCAGGCCACTGCTTTCCATTTCCACCAGCATGTTTTCGGCGACGTCATGCTTGGGAAAGTTTGGAATAATCCAGTCTATGGGCTTGTCATGGATTTCCAGG
Organism: Thioalkalispiraceae bacterium; assembly: GCA_050116415.1. Classification (GTDB taxonomy): domain Bacteria; phylum Pseudomonadota; class Gammaproteobacteria; order UBA6429; family Thiohalophilaceae; genus JARRJY01. The sequence goes on along the minus strand of JASFOS010000018.1, from coordinate 17,360 downwards.
CCACTGTAACCAAACAGTCTTTCCGCGGCCGGGTTGAAGTTTTTTACCAGGTATTCGCTATCGACAACAATAATACCTTCGGCCGCGGTAGCGATAATCGCCTCGGTATGGGTTTCCTGTTCCTGCAGGCGCTTGAAGACATTACCCAGTGTCTGCACCAGGTAGCCAACCTCATCGGTAGAATGCGGCCGCAGGCGTTTGATCAGGGAAGGGTAATGTGATGCGCCGCTGCTATTAATAAAGTTATAAACTGGTTGCAGGGCCTGGTTGAGACCACGTATCGCGATGAAAGCCAATACAAAGGCCATTAATCCCAGTGACAGCCAGCCGAGCAGTATTTCGCTGGACAGGTACTCGGTACGCCACCAGTAGTACTTGAGCATGATGGTGGTCATCAATAAAGGAATGTAAGCGCCGATCAGCAGCATCTTGGTTTTCATGCCAATCTGGACACTGCGTAAACCGGTATATTCCGCCATGCGGCCCAGCAAGCTCAGCGCATACAGGTAGCCGGGCATGCCGACCATGAGTGAAATCACCAGCTGCAAAAGGATAAATTGCAATAAACTGCTATAGCCCGCGGCATCTTGTGGAAAGGCGCCAAACCAGTGCTGGATGGACGGGATCACCAGGGTATAGATAAGAAAGAACGACCAGTAGCTGTCCGTGAAGCCGCGTAAATGTTGATCGTATTTTTCCGGGATAAAGTTACTGCCCGGGTTATTGAGCAGCCATTTGTGTAACGGTTTAAGGTAACGGTAAAAATAAACACCGGCCCAGCCGGTTAACAGCAGGTAGCACAGCACAAGTATCGAGATGGCGGGTTGTTGAAACAGGACATCGCGGCTGGCCAGGCCAAGAAACAGGGCAACCCAGTAACCGATAATCGGTGTCAGGGCAAAGCTGGTAAAAACAGAGAAAAAAAACTGTTGTTGTAACTGCCGAAGCGCCTGTTTCACTTGCGGGCATCCCGTAATTTTATTGTGCTTTTTTATTGCCGCAATAATGACAGAGTCCGCGTAGCTAAGCCAGCGCTTCTTGGTTTATCCAGCGGGTTTTTTTATTCACCGTCCTCATCGGGTTGTAATTTCAGCGACGCGGAATTGATGCAATAACGCAAACCGGTCGGTTGCGGGCCATCAGGAAAAACATGGCCAAGGTGGGCATCGCAGCGATGGCAGCGGACTTCGATGCGCTGCATGTTGTGGCTGTGATCATGATGCGCCTCGACAGCCTGCTCGCTGATCGGTTGCCAGAAGCTGGGCCAGCCACTGCCCGAGTCATATTTCTCGTTGGAACGGAACAAGGGTTCACCACAACAAACGCACTGATAGGTGCCGGGGATCTTGCACTCGTAATAGTCACCGCTGAAGGCGCGCTCGGTACCCTGTTGCCGACAAATACGAAATTGCTCGTCAGTCAGTTGTTCACGCCATTCGTCGTTGGATTTGGTTATCTTGTCTGGCATCGGTTTCGCCTGCTGTCTGGTGTTAGTCGGGGGGTAGCGTCGTTGTGGCAAATGTCATGGTAGCGGATCTTGTCACGGCTTTCAGCGTGGCTCAATGGTTAGAGATTATCGCGGGATGTAAGTTCGCCCTTGGCCTTATCGGCTCTAGCGTGCAAGCCAAGCCGGCTGCTGGATGAAGCTTCACCAGGGTTATGCACAGGGTTTGTAAATCAACAAGTTAGCATGCAGCAAGAAGAAAAGGTGTTTTTTGAAACTTAAAAAATAACATAAGCTATTGATATATAAAAATATATTGCCGGTATTTTCCCGGTTTATGCGTCGGCTCATTAGAGAAAGCTGAAACAGGCTTCGAAATGACGCAAACAATCCACAAAGTTATCCACAGGCTTGCCGCGGCGTTTTTCAGGCGCTGGCGCGGTCGATCAGGATGCGTTTGAAGGCGGTGGGGTCCTTGATATGGGTAATTTCCCCTTCGCGGGGGAAAACCTTGTCCTGCAGGCGGGACAGCCAGAAGCGTAACGCAGCGGCGCGCAGCATCACGGGCCAGGCCTGCTGTTCCTGCCCGGTGAGTGGCCGTTCGCGCTGGTAGCTTTCCAGTAACGCGTCGAGGCGGGCCTTGTCCAGCGAGCCATCCGGGTTGACACACCAGTCATTGACGGTCACCGCCACGTCGTAAAGCAGCACGTCGTTACAGGCATAATAGAAGTCGATGATACCGGTGAGTCGTTCACCGTCAAACAGGGCGTTGTCACGAAACAGGTCCGCATGGATGACGCCACGCGGCAGCTCATCATGGGCATGTTGTTTCTGAAACTGTAACTCGTTGTTCAGGAGTTGCCGCTCGTCCTCATCCAGGTGTGACATTACCGCGTTGGCGGTTTCATGCCACCAGTGGGGGCCCCGTTCATTTTCGCGCTGGCCGCCAAAAGACTGCCCGACCACGTGCAGGTGACCCAGCGCCTGGCCCAGTGCGGCACACTGCGCAACTGAGGGGTACTCGACACTTTTGCCAGTCAGGCGTTGTACCAGGGCGGCGGGCTTGTCCTTGAGTTCGCGCAGGTAGTGACCTTGGTTATCGGCCAGTGGATGTGCACTGGGTACATCATGCTCGGCCAGGTGGGCCATCAAGTCCAGGAAATAGGGCAATTCATCCTTGCTCAATTGTTCGAAGATGGTCAGCACCAGGCGGTTCTTATCGGTATCGACAAAATAGTTGGTATTTTCAATCCCGGCACTGATGCCTTCAAACCGGAGAAGTGTGCCAGCAGGATAGTGCTGTAAAAAAGCCTCGAGCTCATCGCGCTCGATAGTGGTGTAAACCGACATAACGTGTTCTGACTATTGTTGTTAGCTTAAGCGAAAGGTGTTCGTGCTATTACCAGCGTTTTAAAATCCATTGGTTAATAGGTGGATTATCCAGATTATCCTTGCGTTTATCCAGTTGCCCGTCACCATCGGTATCGATCATGTAATAGGCCGGGCCTTTGGTGGGCGTGATCTTGGCATAACGCAACTGGCCATTGACACGGTATTCTTCGATCACCGCCTCCTTGCGATGGATGATCGTGACTTCCGGTTCAGGCAGCTCGTCGTCTACCATTTCGTCCGGCAACGGTGGCGGCGGCTGTGGGGTCTTGGCTTCCTGCGCGCTCAGTGGCAGGGAAGACAGCAACAACAATGTTAACAGGGTATGGCGCAGCATGGTTTCTCTCTTTACAGGTAACGACGCACTACAAGTCTAGCAGGCGCTCTGCCTCTTCAGCAGAGGGTTCAAAGCCCCGGGTTTCGTAGTGGGCAAAAATAGCATCAATGATGTCCTTGGGTTTGTCCAGTATTTTTATCAGGTCCAGGTCTTCCGGGTTGATGGTGCCTTCCTCGACCAGGCTAGTTTTGAACCAGTCGAGCAGGCCTTTCCAGAACGGCTCATGCACCAGGATAATGGGAATCTTGCGGGTTTTCTTGGTTTGTACCAGGGTCAGGATTTCCGCCAGCTCGTCCAGGGTACCAAAGCCGCCGGGCAGTACCACGTAGGCCGCCGCGTATTTAACAAACATCACCTTGCGCGAAAAGAAGTGGCGAAACGACAGCGAAATGTCCTGGTAAGGGTTGCCGATCTGTTCATGTGGCAGCTGGATATTCAGGCCGATGCTGGGTGATTTTCCCTCGTAGGCGCCCTTGTTGGCCGCTTCCATGATGCCCGGGCCACCGCCACTGACCACCGAGAAGCCGGCGTCGGACAGCGCGCGGGCGATATCAACGGTGAGCTGGTAATAAGGGTGATCTACCGGGGTACGCGCCGAACCAAACAGGCTGACCGATGGACGAATTCTCGCCAGGCGTTCAAAGCCTTCGACAAATTCGGCCATGATCTGAAAAATTTTCCATGACTCGCGCGTTAACGAGGTATCATTGATAGGCAACATGCCAGGGTGCTTATGCTTGTCATCCATAATTCAGGTTCACCGTTAGCTGGTGTGTAATCAGGTTATCAATAATACGCTTAATCAGTAACGAATTGTAACGACTATGCCCACAAAGAAGAAAGCTCAGCAAGCCAGTAACAACCGTAACCCAAAACCACCCTTCGTGCTGGTGGACGGTTCCTCTTATTTGTTTCGTGCCTATCACGCCATGCCCAGCCTGACCAATTCCAAGGGCGAACATACCGGCACCATCTACGGGGTGACCAACATGTTACGCCGCTTGCTGGCTGACTATGGACCGGAGCACGTGGCGGTGGTGTTTGATGCCAAGGGCAAGACCTTTCGTAATGACATGTACAAAGAGTACAAGGCCAACCGTCCACCGATGCCGGACGACCTCCGTGAGCAGATCAAGCCGATCCACGATATCGTCAAGGCCATGGGGTTTCCGCTGCTGTGCGTTGACGGGGTGGAAGCCGACGACGTGATCGGCACCCTGGCCAGGCAGGCTACCGAACACGGTATCGAAACGGTGATCTCCACCGGTGACAAGGACATGGCGCAACTGGTTAACGAGCATGTCACGCTGGTCAACACCATGACCGAGGTGGAAAGTGACGCCGATGGCGTCAAGGAAAAGTTCGGCGTGCCGCCGGAACGCATTATCGATTACCTGGCACTGATCGGCGACACGGTAGATAACGTGCCCGGTGTACCCAAGGTCGGTCCCAAGACCGCGGTGAAGTGGTTAAGCGAATACGACAGCCTGGAAGACATCATTGCCCATGCCGATGAGTTCAAGGGCAAGGTTGGTGAATATCTGCGTGACAGCCTTGAGCAGTTACCGTTGTCCAAGCAACTGGTAACCATCAAGTGTGACGTGGAGCTGGAGGAAACACCCGAGTCATTAACCTTCAAAGGCCCGGATCGCGAAGCCCTGAAAGAGTTGTTCAGCCATTATGAATTCAAGAGCTGGCTGGCGGAAATTCTTGAGGGCGGCAGCAGCCAGACCGCCGGCAGCAAGGCAGAAAAGAAACAAAACGACTACCAGACTATTTTAACCGAGCAGGATTTCCAGCAGTGGCTCAAAAAACTGCAGAAGGCCAGGGCGTTCGCGTTTGATACCGAAACCACCAGCCTCAATTACATGCAGGCGCAGATAGTTGGCGTGTCTTTCGCGGTGCAAGCCGGTGAAGCCGCATACGTGCCGGTGGCCCATGACTATCCAGGTGCGCCGGAACAGTTATCCCGTGACTATGTCTTGGCGCAGCTCAAACCGTTACTGGAAGATAAAAAACACCTCAAGATCGGGCAAAACCTCAAGTACGATATGAACGTGCTGGCCAGTTATGACATCCAGTTACAAGGTATCGGCTATGACAGCATGCTGGAATCCTACGTGCTGGACAGCACCGCCAGTCGCCATGATATGGATACCCTGGCATTAAAATACCTGGGCCATAAAACCATTCACTATGAAGACATTGCCGGTAAGGGTGCCAGGCAAATTACCTTTGACCAGGTGGCCCTGGAACAGGCCGCGCCTTACGCGGCGGAAGATGCCGACATCACCCTGCAATTGCATGAAACCCTGTGGGCCAAGTTAAAACAGGTTCCTTCACTGGTAACGGTATTCGAAGAAGTGGAAATGCCACTGGTGCCGGTGTTGTCACGTATGGAGCGCCGAGGGGTATTGCTCGATAGTAAAATGCTCGGCAAGCAAAGTAAGCAACTGGCAAAGCGGGTCGCCGAGCTGGAGCAACAGGCCCACGAGCTGGCCGGCCAGCCATTCAATCTTGGCTCACCTAAACAGTTACAGGAAATCCTGTTTGAGAAACAGGGCCTGCCGGTGGTCAGCAAGACACCCAAGGGCCAGCCATCGACGGCGGAATCGGTATTACAGGAACTGGCCAACGACTACGAGTTACCCAGGGTGATCCTCGAGTACCGCTCACTGAGCAAGCTGAAGTCGACTTACACCGACAAGTTGCCGGAAATGATCGACAGCAAATCCGGTCGCGTGCATACCTCGTATCACCAGGCGGTGGCCGCCACCGGGCGCCTGTCGTCTTCCGATCCCAACCTGCAAAATATCCCGATTCGCACCGAAGAAGGCAGGCGCATTCGCCAGGCGTTTATCGCGCCGCAAGGTTACAAGGTGGTGGCGGCGGATTACTCGCAGGTCGAGTTGCGCATCATGGCGCACCTGTCACAAGATGCAGGTTTGCTCAATGCGTTCAAGCAAGGTGAGGACGTGCATCGTGCCACCGCCGCGGAAGTGTTCGGCGTCGAGCCGGACAAGGTCAGCAAGGAGCAGCGCCGCAAGGCCAAGGCGATCAACTTTGGCCTGATCTACGGCATGTCGGCCTTTGGCCTGGCGCGGCAACTGGACATCGGCCGCAACGAGGCGCAGCAATACGTGGACCGTTACTTTGAACGTTATCCCGGTGTCAAAAACTACATGGACGCTACCCGCGAAACCGCCCATGAACAGGGTTACGTGGAAACCGTGTTCGGGCGTCGCCTGTACCTGCCGGAAATCAATTCCCGTAACGGCATGCGTCGCCAGTATGCCGAGCGCACCGCGATCAACGCCCCCATGCAGGGTACCGCGGCCGACATTATCAAGCGCGCCATGATCGAGCTGGACCGGGTACTGGTTGATACCAGGCTGGACGTGAACATGATCATGCAGGTACACGATGAACTGGTGTTCGAGGTTAAGGACGATCAGCTGGAAACCGCGGTGGACATCATCAAGAACGCCATGGTGAGTGCCGCCGAGTTGTCGGTACCGCTGGTGGTGGACGTGGGTGTCGGGACCAACTGGGACGAAGCCCATTAAGGCATCCCAGGCGATCACGCTTTAACCGTTGCTGGGAACGCAGCATATTTTCTGGACAGAACGGGAACTAATTCTGGGCCGGGGTGTCATAGTTTGTGAGTGCAGCGATGTGCTCTTCCCACGACCCTCCTAATTGAGTGGGAATTTAAAACCCTGGTAACCCCCAAATACCAGGTGACTTATACGCCCCGGATCATGATTCCCCATATTAGCTCCGGGGCTTTTTTTTGGCCAAACCAGGCCGGTAAATCAAGCACTTGAACAAGTTAACAAAGGTTAACAATTCAGCCATATCCAGGCTGGCGATTGCGGTCTACTATTACTTTATTGCCCGCTCTCCTCCCTTGGCGGGAATACACGTACACCGGGTAACCCCAAAGACCTGGTGTTTTACAGCCCCGGAATCGATAGTCAACTCACCCACATCCAACCCTTTCCGGGGTTTTTTTTTGCCCCTGGCCTGCTGCGCGTGACGGTCAGCTTAGCTTAAGCTTTTTTTTTAGAACTGAAAGAAAAAGGCGAGCTATTGCTCGCCTTATTATATTAAGGAATTAGACGCAGCCGGTCGGCTTGGGTAGCCCGCCGTACTTGGTGATGGGTTTCATCGGGCCGGTCATCCATAGCTTGAACATTTCCTTTTGATCCGCGCCAATGTGCTTGGCGAATTTACGGATGGGTGGCACCACGCTGTATTCTTCGTAGTACTCGCGGGCCTTCATGATCTGCTCCCACTGTTCGTCACTTAATGTCACGCCATCCTCGTCGGCCATGGCCTGGCCGATTTCCTTTGTCCAGGCGTTCATGTCGGTCAGGTAGCCGTCTCCGTCTCTTTCTGGCAAATCCATAGTCTCACCTCTTTGCTATTACCTAATACTTGAGTATTTAAGTATGGTATTTATACGGTTTGTGGTGGCCAATTTCAAGCCTTGCGGGGGAAAAATATAGCGCTACTTCAGTATTCCAGCCACTGGTCCAGTATTTCGAGCGCTTCCTCGACGCCGGTTTTCTTGGTGGCGGAAAACAGCTGGATGCTGAGATTGGGCTGGTCCTTGAGGGCTTTTTTGACTTTCTGCAGGCTGTTCATGGCCGCGCCACGCTTGAGCTTGTCGGCCTTGGTGAGCAGGATATGTACCGGCATGCCGGTATGGGCGCACCAGCTGAGCATTTGCTGGTCGAAATCAGTGAGCGGGTGGCGGACGTCCATCAACAGGATCAGGCCGCGTAGCGACTGACGCTGGCTCAGGTAAGCTTCCATGGCCTGGCCCCACTGCATCTTGACCCGGTCCGGCACCTTGGCAAAGCCATAGCCGGGCAGATCCACCAGGCGGTGCTGCTCGTCCAGCTGGAAAAAGACCAGGTGCTGGGTGCGCCCCGGGGTCTTGCTGGTGCGGGCCAGGCTTTTGCGGCCGGTCAGGGCATTGAGCGCGCTGGATTTGCCGGCGTTAGAGCGCCCGGCAAACGCCACTTCCAGGCCTTCGTCAGGCGGTGCTTGCTGCGGCGTGGGGACACTGATCAGGAACTCTGCCCGGTTATAACGTGCTTTTATGGACGCCAAATTTTCACTCATGGTGTTCGTTTTCCTGGCTGAAAGACCTGATAGATTGCTCGGGCTTAAAAATGTGCGTCTAGCGCCCGGGAAGGGTATAATCCGCCACGCTTGACCAAATATTCGGGAGCTTGTTATAAAAAGCGCCCACGTTTTTACCACCCGGGCGAAGTGTACCACGCAAGTGGTTTTGTCAGGGTGGAGATTAACCGCCGTTTTGGATTGAGGAGTCAAATTACAATGAAAAAAATGATGATTACTGCATCAGCCGTTGCGCTGATGACAATGGGTTCAGCTGCATATGCTGGTGGTCAAAAAACTTACCAGGCTGCCTGTTTTGCATGTCACGGCACTGGCGCTGCAGGTGCACCGAAACTGGGTGACAAGGCGGCGTGGAAAGATCGCATTGCCAAGGGCATGGATGTTCTGAATGAACACGCTATCAAGGGTTTCAAAGGCAACACGGGTTTCATGCCTGCCAAGGGTGGCCGTGCTGACTTGAGTGACGCAGATGTTAAGTCTGCAGTGGCATACATGGTCGCACAGAGCAAATAAGCTCTGTGCCGGCTTTATTGGTTTTTAAATTAAAAAACGTAAGGTTGGTTAATCTCTCATGAGTTACAAACAGTTGATTGCATCTATTCTATTTGTCGCAGTCACTGTCAGCGCACATGCTGCCGGTGATGCAAACGCAGGAAAAGATAAAGCGGGTGTCTGTTTTGGTTGTCACGGTGTTAACGGCAACAGCACAAACCCGGCCTGGCCAAAACTAAACGGCCAGCATGCCAAGTACATCGCCAAGCAACTGGCAGATTTTAAATCCGGTGATCGTAAAGATCCCTTGATGATCGGACAGGTTGCCAATTTATCTGCACAGGATATGGATGATCTCGCGGCATTCTTTACCAAGCAATCAGCGACCATGGGTAAAGCCGATAAGGCCAAAGTAGCCCTGGGTGAAAAAATCTATCGTGGCGGTAACAGTGCCAAGGGTGTCGCAGCCTGTATAGGTTGTCACGGACCAACCGGCGCAGGTAATCCACCGGCTGGTTTCCCTGCGGTTAGCGGTCAGCACGCAGCCTACATGGTTAAAGCCCTGAAGGATTTTCGTAGTGGCGCTCGCGCCAATGACCTGAACGGCATGATGCGTAACGTGGCATCGAAAATGTCTGACAAGGAAATCGAGGCGGTTGCTTCTTACATGTCCGGTTTACATTAATTTGATTAATATAAACCTGGCATTTATATAATTCAGTGTATTTTAAAGGGCGGGTTTACCGCCCTTTATTTTTTATAAGTTATGAGTCACAAACAAACAACGCGCAAAATTATCCTGGAGTTCCTGGGTTCCATGAACCTGGCGATCACCATCCTGGTGGCTATAGCCATTGCCTCGGTGATCGGCACCGTCTTGCAGCAGAACCAGCCGTATACTGATTATATCGTTAAGTTTGGTCCTTTCTGGCATGAAGTGTTCAAGGCCCTGGACTTGTATGATGTTTACGGTGCGGTCTGGTTCCTGTTGCTGCTGGGTTTCCTGGTGTTATCAACCAGTGTCTGTATTTATCGTAATGCACCGGTGATGTTGCGTGACATGAAGCACTTCCGCCTTACCGTGCAGGAAAAGTCATTACGGGTTTTGCATAATTTCCACGAGTGGAGCTTGAACAAGCCAGTTGATGATAGCGAGCAGCGGGTCACGCAAATATTATCATCACGCGGTTACAAGTTACGTCGTAAGCAGGATGGTGACAATATCGTGCTTGCGGCCATGAAAGGCGGCATGAACCGTCTTGGTTATATCCTGACCCATGCCGGTATCGTGGTGATCTGTGTCGGTGGCCTGATGGATGGCAACCTGAGCCTGACCATCAAGGAATGGTTGGGCGATGTTAAAGTTGAGACCCGCGACATTGCCGCCAAGGATGTGCCAGCGATTTCACGCTTAAAACCGGAAGACTCGGTATCGTTTCGTGGTTCGGTGACGATACCGGAAGGCAGTGGCAGTAACCTGGTGTTTCTCAACGTGCGTGACGGTTACCTGATCCAGGAATTGCCGTTTGCGGTCGAGTTGAAGGATTTTCGTATCGAGCATTACGAGTCGGGCCAGCCCAAGTCATTTGAAAGTGATCTCATCATTCATGACGACCAGCTTGAAAAGCCCCTGCAGAAAACCATCGCGGTAAACTACCCGTTAATCTATCGTGGCTATGCCATTTACCAGGCCAGTTTCAATGATGGCGGTTCGATATTAAAGATCAATGCACGGCCGCTGTTTGACAAGTCACCCGAGCCGTTGGCGTTGACCGGTAAAGTCAACGGAGTGAAACAGCTGGAAACGGTGAACGGGGTGCTGACGATCGAAGTCAACGACTTCAAAGTATTCAACATCTTCCCGGCTGAAAAAGATAACCCCGCGGGTAAGAAGTTCACCAACTTTGGTCCCAGCTTTACCTTCAAGGTCAGGGACCAGGCCGGCGAGGCGCGTGAATATATCAATTACATGTCGCCGGTGTTCCAGGAAGGGCGCTATTTCTATCTCAGTGGCATGCGCCAGTCCGCCGCCGAGGAATTCCGTTATTTACATATTCCGGCGGATGCAAACATGAGCCCGGAGTTGTTCTTTAAATTCCATGCCCTGATCAATGATCCGGCGCGGGTCCGCCTGACTGCGGAACAAAGTGTCGATTCTGCACTCAAAGCTTCTAAGTTGACGGATCCAGGGCTGCGCGACGAAGTGGTGGGCTCGATGATCAGGCTGGTTGGCTTGTTTAACCAGGGCGGTTACGTGGCGATTGACCGGGACATTCGCGAAAAAGTCCCTGAAGATCGCCGGGTTAAAGTCGCTGAGGCTTACCTGAAAATATTACAAAATATGTTGCAAGGCCTTTACCTGAACCTGTTAAATAGTGAAGGTATTGATATCAGCCAGGGTATCAATGATCAGCAGAACCGCTTTTTCGAAGATGCGGTCAACGGGATTGCCGGACTGGGTGCCTACGGTACCCCGTTCTATTTACAGTTGGTGGATTTTGAGCATCGCCAGGCCTCGGGTCTACAGATCACACGCTCACCGGGCAAGAACATTGTCTACTTTGGTTGCGCAATGTTAATCGTGGGAATTTTCATGATGTTCTACGTGGCCCACCAGCGCTTGTGGATTATTTTAAAGCCCGATGACTCGGGTAGCCGGGTATTTTTCGGCGGTGCAGGAAACCGCAATCAGCGTGATTTTGCACAACACTTTAAACAGTTTGTGGAACTCTTTGATAGACATCTGTCCTGATGGCAGGAGGTAAGAGAAATGTCTGTAACACAGCATGATTTACATAACGAGCTTAAGCCGCGCTCGTTTCTGACAACCCTGTCAGTCTTTGACTGGATCTGGGCGGTGATATTATTTGCCGGCACCATTTATGCCTATCAATACTACGCGGAGCTGATGGATGGCTATGAAGTGGGGATCCTGTTTGGTACCGGCTTATCGTTGATTGCACTGGGCTGGTACTGGAAAGCGACACGCATCTTCATGCTGGTAGTGGCGGCATTAAGTTTGCTGGCCATCAACCAGTACGCCGGAGACATCGCCCAGGGTGATCAGCGCTTCCTGCTGAAATTCCTGATTTCCAGCCAGTCGGCCACCATGTGGATGAGCGCCTTGTTTATCCTGGCAACGGTAACCTATTTCGTCCAGTTGTTCAGCGGTTCCGAGTTTGTCGGTAAAGTCGCGACCAGCATGGTGTGGTCCGCCACTGCGATGGGGACAATTGGCTTGCTGGTACGCTGGCGTGAATCCTATTTGCTCGGCGCCGACATCGGCCATATCCCGGTCAGTAATTTGTACGAAGTGTTTATCCTGTTTGCGATTATCACCGCGCTGATCTACCTGTTTTATGAAATGAAATTTCAAACCCGTAACCTGGGTGCTTTCGCGTTACTGGTGATCTCCGCCTCGATTGCGTTTTTGCTCTGGTATCACTTTGAAAAGGGCGCACATCAAATACAGCCACTGGTACCGGCGCTGCAAAGTTACTGGATGAAGATACACGTGCCAGCCAACTTCGTGGGTTACGGGGCTTTCGGCCTGGCGGCAATGATCGGCATTGCATACCTGATCAAGGATCGTGCACTCAGCCGGCACTCGACCAGCAAGGTCATGGCCCGCTTGCCGAGCCTGGAGGTGATGGATGACGTGATGCACAAGTCTATCGCGCTGGGCTTTGCCTTCTTCACCATCGCCACGGTACTGGGTGCCATGTGGGCGGCAGAAGCTTGGGGCGGTTACTGGTCATGGGACCCGAAAGAAACCTGGGCACTGATTGTCTGGCTGAATTACGCAGCCTGGTTGCATATGCGTCTCACCAAGGGCTGGCGTGGTAAACCACTGGCATGGTGGGCAATTATTGGCTTGTTCGTCACCACGTTTGCATTCCTTGGCGTGAACATGTTCCTGTCGGGATTGCACTCCTACGGTGAGCTATAAAACCGAAGTGGTTCAGCAAACTTTCAGGTTACGAATACTATAGTTATATAGACCCGGGAAAACTGACCGGCTTTGTGTAAGCAGCAGGAGTAAAGAATGAAAAAAATAGGGCTGGCCGTTTTTGTGCTCATGTTCAGTTGGTCTCTGTCAACCGCCTATGCGGCCTTTGATGAAGGCATTGAATACCGGGTTATCGAGCCCCCGGTCGCTACCCAGACCGGCAACAAGATCGAAGTGGTCGAATTGTTCTGGTATGGTTGCCCGCACTGTTTTCGCCTCGAGCCCCTTATGAAACAGTGGCTGAAAAACAAGCCGGATAACGTGGAATTTGTCCGGGTACCGGCAATTTTCAACAAGCGCTGGGAATTACATGCCAAGGCCTACTATAGTGCTGAAGCTCTGGGCGTACTGGATAAAGTCCACGACGAGCTGTTCGAGGAAATTCATGTCAGAAAAAAACACCTGCATAACAAGGCGGAACTCAGGACGTTTTTTGTCAAGCATGGCGTCAAGGCCGAGGATTTTGACAATACCTTCGATTCATTCATGGTGAATATCAAGGTCAACCGCGCCCGGGATTTATCCAAACGCTACGGTATCGATGGCGTGCCGTCACTGGTGGTGAATGGTAAATACCTGTCCGATGGGCCAATGGCAGGCGGCCATGCCAAGCTGATGAAAATCCTGGATCACCTCATAAAAATAGAGGCCAAGGGTAACTCCAAGTAAGCACCATTATCAGATAAAGTATGGCTTTTAGGCGCCGATACTTTATATTAAGTAATGCTGGCTTGTTATATGGAGAACAACAATGAAAGCAGCAGAACTGTTTGTTCGATGCCTCGAAAACGAAGGCGTTGAATACATTTTTGGTATTCCGGGTGAAGAAAACCTGGATGTCATGGATGCCCTGCTGGACTCTTCCATCGAATTCATTACCTGTCGCCACGAACAGGGTGCCGCGTTCATGGCCGATGTCTACGGCCGCCTGACCGGTAAAGCCGGTGTTTGTCTTGCGACCCTGGGGCCTGGTGCCACCAATCTGGTGACAGGGGTTGCCGATGCCAACATGGACCACGCCCCGGTGGTGGCCATTGCCGGCCAGGCCAGTACCCATCGGCTGCACAAGGAATCCCACCAGGTGCTGGACCTGGAGCAGATGTTCCAGCCGATTACCAAGTATTCATCGCGGATCCTGACTCCCAATGTTATCAGTGAAGTGGTGCGGAAGGCCTTCAAGGTGGCACAGACGGAAAAGACCGGCGCGGCCTTCATCGAGTTTCCTGAAAATATTGCAGAAATGGAAATAGATGACGAACCGTTGTTTGTTAAACAGCCAGCCTCACCCGAACCACCTTCCGTCAAGGTCGAGCATGCCGCGGAACTGATTTCCAAGGCCAAGAACCCGATCATCCTGGCCGGTAACGGCGTGATCCGTAACAAGGCCTGGAACCAGCTGGCGCATTTCGCCGAAGAATTACGCATTCCGGTGGCCAATACTTTTATGGCCAAAGGCGTCATCCCCTTCAAGCATTCCATGGCACTGGGCAGCGCGGGCCTGCAAGCCAACGACTATGTCAGTTGCGGGTTCAGCAAAGCGGATGTGATTATCTGTATCGGTTACGACCTGGTGGAATATCACCCCTACCTGTGGCACCCCACCAAGGACCGCACCATTATTCACATCGATCAGTCACCGGCTGAAGTCGATGGTTATTACCCGGTGATGATCGGCGTGGTGGGGGATATCAAGCATTCGCTGATTCGCATCATGAACATCGCCAGCCCCAATACCGGCACCGCGATGCGCAGTTTACGCAAGGCGTTGATCGAGGAAATGGATCAACACAAGGATGACACCAGCCTGCCCATGAAGCCACAGAAAATCATATGGGACTTGCGCACCGCCATGGACATGGAAGGGATTGCGATCAGTGATGTCGGTGCGCATAAAATGTGGATGTCACGCATGTTTCGTTGCGAGTACCCCAACACCTGCCTGATCTCCAACGGCTTTGCCAGTATGGGCATCGCGGTACCGGGCGCGATTGCTGCCAAGCTGGCATTCCCCGACCGGCAGGTGGTTGCGGTAACCGGTGACGCCGGTTTCATGATGAACTCGCAGGAAATTGAAACCGCGCTGCGCCTCAAGACCGATATCGTGATCCTGATCTGGACGGATGCGGCCTATGGCCTGATCGAGTGGAAACAAATCAACGAGTTCGGACGTAAATCACATATCGATTTCAATAATCCGGATTTTGTGAAATATGCCGAGTCATTTGGTGCCAAGGGGTATAGAGTGGGTGAGCACGGTGACCTGAAAACCATCCTGGACACAGCGTTGGCAGACCAGACCGTGAGTATTATCGATTGTCCGGTCGACTATGGGGAAAATCTCAAACTGACCGAAAAGCTGGGTGAAATGATTTGCCCGATTTAATATAAACATTGAATTAAATGGATCATATAAAGTTACCCGTTTCCTCGGCTATCGAGCCGGATATTCTCCGCGTCCTGAGTTATAACGTTCAGGTTGGTATCCGTACCACGCGCCCGCGTCATTACCTGACCGGCAGCTGGAAACATATCTTCCCCCACTCCAAGCGCCTGGTAAACTTGAACGAGATAGCCTCGATCATTAATAGCTATGATATTGTCGGTTTGCAGGAAGTGGATGCGGGTAGCCTGCGCTCTAACTTTATCAATTTAACCGAGTACCTGGCGGAGCGTAGCGGTTTTCCGCACTGGTATCACCAGGTCAACCGCAACCTCGGCAAGGTCGCCCAGCACAGTAATGGCCTGCTGAGCCATTTTCGCCCCAACAAGGTTCGTGATATCAGGCTGCCGGGACTGATCCCGGGACGCCAGGCTATCCTGGCAAGCTATGGACAGAAAAATAATGAGCTGGCGGTGTTTGTTTTGCATATGGCATTGAGCAGACGCGCGCGACTCAAGCAGTTTGATTATATCAGCGACCTGGTCAACCAGTACCCGCACGTGATCATGATGGGTGATCTAAACTGTCGCCATGATAGCCGTGAAATGCAGTTACTGTTCAAGCGCACCAACCTGCATGAACCCCTTGAAGAAAGCCATACCTTTCCCAGTTGGCAGCCGCGCCATCCCATCGATCATATCCTGGTCACCTCGGAACTGAATGTTAAAAATGTCGATGTCATTAGCAAGGTACAGTCTGATCATTTACCGATTTCGATGGATATTGAATTACCTTCCGGCATGATGCTGGAACGATTACATCATCAACCGCTTAACCTGAAACGTAAGCTGAACGCCGGAGTTTAATAACGTGGCAGGCGAGCTGAATCCATCGGTTGAACAATGGCGTAAAAAATATTACGACAGCCTGGGTGAGCTTGAAGATAAAGAACAGCAATGGGCTGAAACAGAATCGTTTCTAAGGATATTGGTTTCACGTTTAACCCTGATTGCTGAAACCGATGATCACAACCTCAATAAACAGCTTGATGAGCTCAGGCAATCAATCCGTGAAGAACAAAGCAGCCACGATTTAAAACGGTCGATCGAGAAAATCTCGGCCAATATTAACAAGCTTGATACCACTAAAGGCAAGTCAAAAGCGCTCGACCCTGTTGCCCCGTTAAGAAGTTTACTCGATAAGCTGCAGATACCGGATCAATTAAGAAAGCAGGAAAGACATTTACGCAAACACCTGGATGTTGCTGACAGCAATGATATTGAGCAGGTTGTCCAAAACATGGTGGATTTGATTGGATATATCAACGAATTCAGCACAAGCAAGCAACCTGTTCGTCAACCGGAACAGGCGGACCAACACCATGCTGGCACTACGCCTGAGGTCAAACCGCAGACCGAAGCCGAGGAAAAAAAATCAAAAGGCTTCCTGTCCAGCCTGTTTTCTGCCCGGCAAGCAGATGAAAACCGGCAGGTTGATGCTACACGACAAAAACAGCCGACGAAGCAAAAACAAGCAGACGCAACCAGGGGCGACGAGCCTGCCAGCGCATCAGCAACTGCAACCGAGATCCAGGAGAGTCTTGCCCAGGCAAGTAACGACCAGGCTATCGATATCAAGGCGGCCTGTGAAACCCTGATTGATCTCATCGAGCATTTTGACCTGCCGGGTGACCTGGCGCTTGAGGCCAACCTGATCAAGGACCGCCTGGAAAAATGTAGCACGCGTGATGAACTGATTTCCCTGATCGAGGCGCTGGCCGAACTGGTGTCAGAGGTCCATCAGCGGGTCGAACAGGAACGTAGTGACCTGGAAAGTTTTCTCAAGCAGTTGACCGACCGCTTGCATGAGATTGATAGCGATATACGTGGTACCGCGAAAGTACATACCGAGTCACACCAGCACAGCCAGGATCTTAACAAGGCCGTCAAAGGCCATGTCAAAGGCATCGAGGATTCAGTGTCGCAGGCGCTTGACCTGGATAGCCTGAAAAGGGCGATTCAGTCACGCGTTGTGATTCTGCGTGATCACATGGACAAGTTTATAGCCGAGGAAGAACAACGCCACCAACAATCCAGCCAGCTGATTGAAAAACTCCAGGACCGCGTCAGGAACATGGAGTCAGAAACAGAAACGC
>JASFOS010000017.1:0-24407 GCA_050116415.1 Thioalkalispiraceae bacterium | reverse complement strand
CTGGCAATAATGTCGCTGATCTATGTTGCGGTGTTAACCGGTAGCTTATCCCTGCTGATGTGGTTATTACGCTATCGGCAGCGTATCATCCAGACCCTGACCGCGTTACTGGGGTGTGGGGCAATTATTAGTGCTTTTGCCTTTCCGCTCCTGCTTATCGTTCAGCGACAGCCCGAGGAGCCTTCCATTTTCGGCGTGTTTATTCTGGGCATTAATATATGGCATTTGGCGGTCAGTGCACATATCCTACGCTTCGCACTGTCAGTATCCATGTTAATGGCCGGGGTGCTGGCTTTTGGTTACTTTTTACTGGGTTTCAAAATTACTGACCTGTTCATCTCAAGCGCGGCATGATGAAATAGTGAAAAGCAGTGCAGTATTAACAAATGAGAAGTTAGATAAACGAGTATGCATATTCACATCTTAGGTATCTGCGGCACCTTCATGGGTGGCATCGCGTTGCTGGCCAGGTCAATGGGACATAAGGTGACCGGTTCGGATGCCAATGTTTATCCGCCCATGAGTACCCAACTCCAGCAGCTGGGTATTGAACTGATGGAAGGTTACCATGCCTCACACCTGGAACCAGCGCCAGACTGCGTGGTGATTGGCAATGCTTTGTCGCGGGGCAATCCTGCTGTCGAATATGTACTGGATAATAACCTGCCGTATACCTCGGGTGCACAATGGCTCAGCGAGCATGTCTTGCGGGAGCGCTGGGTACTGGCGGTGGCGGGCACGCATGGTAAAACTACTACCGCCAGTATCCTGGCATGGATACTGGAAGCGAATAACCTGGCACCCGGTTTTTTGATCGGTGGCGTGCCGGGAAATTTCAATGTCTCTGCGCGTAGGGGGGAGACGCCGTTTTTTGTCGTCGAGGCTGATGAATATGACACGGCTTTTTTTGATAAGCGCTCCAAGTTCGTTCACTATCATCCACGTACCCTCGTGCTGAACAACCTGGAATATGATCATGCGGATATTTTTCCTGACCTGGCGGCGATTAAAACCCAGTTCCATCACTTGATGCGCACCGTGCCCGGTAACGGCCTGGTGATTTCCATGGAATCCGATCCCAACCTGGAGCAGGTACTGGCACAAGGTTGCTGGACACCGGTCGAGCTGTTTGCGGTTGATGGTCAAAAAGGCTGGTCAGTGCAAAACGCCAGTGCCGATGGTCGTCAGTTTGATGTCTACTGGCAAGGTGAGAAACAGGGACGGGTTGACTGGCAGATGATCGGTCATCATAGTATGAACAACGCCCTGGCCGCGATTGCTGCTGCACGCCATGCGGGAGTGCCGGCAGCCATGGCGTGTGAATGCCTGGCAGGCTTTGCCGGTGTCCGTCGGCGCATGGAATTGCGCGGTGAGGTCAACGGTATTCGTGTGTACGATGATTTTGCCCACCATCCAACAGCGATCGCCACCACGCTGGAAGGTTTACGCCGACAAGTGGGTGAAGCGCCGATTTACGCGGTGCTTGAGCCACGCTCCAACACCATGCGCATGGGGGTGCATGCCGAGCAATTAGCGCCTTCCTTGCAACAGGCTGATCAGGTCCTGATTTCATCGCAGGGACTGGATTGGGATGTTGGCTCCGTGGCCAAAGCTTTAAATGGCAAGGGCCAGGTTTTTGATGATAGCCAGGCTATCATCGAGGCATTGCTCGAGAATGTAAAACCGGGCTCGCATATACTGGTAATGAGTAACGGTGGCTTCGATAATATCCATCAACGGCTGCTGGAGCTTTTAGCCATATAGTATTTGATAAAAATATGAATGACATGCAGAGACAGGAAAAATCACCGGTTATCCTTGCCATGACAGGTGCCTCCGGGGCTGACTATGGCCTGCGCCTGATGCAATGCCTGTTGCAAGCCGAACACCCGGTATACTTGTTATTATCGAAAGCGGCGCAACTCGTGCTGGCAACAGAAACCGAGCTACAGGTGCCGGCTCGCCCCGCAGAAATAGAAAAGTTCTTTACAGAACACTTTGAGGCCAGCGCCGGGTTGCTTACCGTCTATGGTCGTGAACAATGGACCGCGCCTGTTGCAAGCGGTTCGCACAAGGCCCGCTCCATGGTGGTCTGTCCTTGCACCACGGGTACCATGTCATCCATTGCCTGTGGTAGCAGTGATAACCTGATCGAACGTGCCGCCGATGTGATGTTGAAAGAACGCCGCCAGTTGATCATGGTTGTCAGGGAAACGCCGTTCTCATCCATCCACCTTGAAAACATGCTGCGCCTGAGCCAGGCAGGGGCCACGATCATGCCTGCAAATCCCGGTTTTTATCACAGGCCCAGAGATATCAACGATATTATTGATTTTATGGTGGCGCGCATCCTCGATCACCTGGGTGTCGGGCATGAGCTACTGCCGCGTTGGGGCCTGGATGAGACCTGAAACTGTTAAATAGAAAGATCTATTCTATAGTTAGTCATATCGTAGTATGTACCAGTAAACGGATTATCTTAGTATGTCGGTCACGATTCCCCTGTTTCCGCTAAATACCGTGCTGTTCCCCCACGGGGTGTTGCCACTGCGCGTGTTCGAGCCACGTTACCTGGATATGATCAGCAATTGCCTGAAGCATGACACCGGCATCGGCGTGATCCTGATAAAGCAGGGGGCGGAGACGGGTAATGCCGCAGAGACATTTGATACTGGTACCTTGAGCCGTATTTCGTACTGGCATAAACGGGCCGACGGTATCCTTGGGATAACGCTTAAAGGCGAACAACGCTTTCGAGTGCTGTCGCATTCGGTGGAAAAAAACCAGTTAATCATGGCCGAGGTGGAATTATTGCCGCCAGCAGAAAATTCGGCCATTCCTTCCGGCTACGAACACATGGCGGTGCTGTTGCAGCAGATCATCGGGCAACTGGGGCCACCTTATACAACCATGCAGTCTGACTATGAATCTGCCGACTGGGTAAGTGCCCGCCTGGTTGAGTTATTGCCCCTGCGCCTGGCGGATAAGCAGCAACTACTCAATATGGATGATATCCAGCAACGCTTTGAGAAGTTGCAGGCCGCCTTGAGCCGAATCGATACCTGAAACTAATCGTAGAGCAGGAAGACCTGTCTTTGTTGTGACTCCGGGGTCACGGTACTGACCGGCTTGAGCGTTAATGAGGTGTCAGCCAGCTTGAGCGAGCCAGTGAATTCCCGTAATGCCTGTTCAAATTCATTGCCGGTGTAGAGGTAGGATAACAACAGCAGTTTCTTGCGCTTGACGAAGGAAACATTGCCTATCCAGATGCGTTGTTTTTCCTGCGCTTGCTTGAGCAAAGTATCCGATTGCCAGAGACGTAATACCAACAGCTGTTGCCTGTCCGGCATGACCTTAAATAGTCGTATATCATCATAACGTCCCTCATGTACCTGTGGTAATAAAGGTAGCTGTTCGATATCAGCTGCCGGGTTGAACCACTGCACAAGTTTCAAGCTATTGATGGCCGAATTGTGCCAGCCCTGTGCGAGTAAAATACCCTCAAGTTCATGTGGCTCACCGGCCCATTGCAGGTTTAGCGGGTGTTGGTGTTTGGCTTTCAGGTCCTGGCGAATAGCCGGTAATGTTTGCCAGCCGGAATCAAGCCAGGCGTTTTTATTGATCACATAATGTTGTTCAAAGCGGGGTTCTGCGTAGGTCTTTTCGATGGACTGGTACGGGTAACTGATCACCAGCAGCACAAGGATCAGGCTGCCTGGTAAAAACTTGTTGCTGGTTATCAAGGCATCCCGGTTATGGCGGCGATAGGCAATGGCAATTATGCACAACCAGGCAAAACCAAGTAAAAAACCACCGATGACATCAGTGAGCAGGTGAGTGGCAAAATACAGGCGGGAAAAACCGATCATGCCTGCCAGCCAGGCGATGCCAATATAAATAATCAGGCGAAGATGCGCGCTGAACTGCCGGGAAAGGATGATCGCGATAAACCCGTAGGTGCTGATAGATAGTGCGGTGTGGGCACTGGGTATGTTGAAGCCGGATAACTGTTGTGCACTGAAAAGGGTTTGTGGCAGAGCTTGTGTCCAGCTCAGCGCAATAATGATAGCCAGCGGCGCCAGTAATGCCGATAGTAAATAGATAATCGAGACCCAGTTACGTTGCCAGGCAAGCCACAGGCCGAATAGCGTGACGACCAGGTAGAGAAATTCATGTTCCCCGAGGCGACTAAACCATTGCATTACCCAGTCAAACGGTGGTGACTGCATATGGTTAATCCCGTTGAATACCAGCATATTGAGATTTTGTAGCGGGCCGGTTTTTAATGCATAGGTAAACAGCAAGGCCGTGACCAGGCTGCTCAGGAATAACAGCAAGACTAACAGGGTAAGACCGCGCACTTCGCGATGATTAGGGTCAATCACCGACGAGGTCAGCTGCGCCATCAGTGGATGTTGCTTGTTCCAAGTGGTCACCAGGTATAACAGGCGGTCGGTATGCGGGGTGATTTTTCGGTATAAAAAAGCGATAACCTGGTAGGACAGCCACAGGCAAAACAATAGTAACAGTAATAATAACGCGAAACGCCCGGCGAGTTCAGAAGCCAGTTCCAGCGAGGTACCGAGCAGAATCCCGGGTAATAAATAAAGCGGTGCCCATAATAACGCGGACAGGACATTAATGGTCGTAAACTGGCTGAAACGCATATTCATCATGCCCGCGATGGCCGGGATGATCGGTCGAATCGGACCCACAAAACGCCCCAGTAAAATACTTTTGCCGCCGTGCCGGGTAAAAAAGACCTGGCCTTTATTAATCAACTCGGGGTGACGGCTCAATGGCCAGAGGCGGGCAAGTTGCTGCTGGTAATTTTTGCCCAGCCAGTAACTGATGCCATCGCCGACAATGGCGCCGGCACAGGCGGCAATAAAGACATGGCTGAATTGAAGATGGCCAGTGGCAATCAAGGCTCCAAAAATGACCATCAGTACCGCACCCGGTACCAGCAGGCCAACCACGGCCAGCGACTCGGTAAGCGCAGTCAGGAAGACGATCAAGGTCGCCAACACGCTATGTGTTTGCAGCCAGTCGAGTATCGTTTGAACCGGTTCAAATGACATACTTATCTAATTATCACACCTTCGATGGTTTTTCATGTGAATTGTTATTTTACGGTCGAATAAATTAGCCGGTAAATCAGGGTGGCTCGTGAAGCGGTGGTTTACCCGGTAGTTATGGCAACGTTATTGGTTGTGAAGCGCTTGCTACAGGAATAAAGGAAGGGAAGTACTTTAGTGATTTGCCGCCCGCAGGCAATGTTGACGAGAGGTCACCTGTGCACGAGCGCGAACAGGTGACGCTCGTTTGGTTCAGAGTTTGGCGAACACCCGCTCGGCGGCATCCAGCGTATTGGCGATGTCCTGCTCGCTATGGGCGCTGGAGACAAACCCGGCCTCAAACGCAGATGGCGCGAGGTAAACACCCTCGTCAAGCATACCGTGATAGAAGGTTTTAAAACGTTGTGCATCACAGGCACTGACCTGGGCAAAGTGACTGATTTGTGGTTCCTCACTGAAGAAGAAACCAAACATAGCACCCACCTGGTTGGTGGTGAATGGTACACCTTGCGCCCGGGCGCGTTCTTGTAAGCCATCGACCAGTTGCGTGGTTTTGGCGGTCAGCTCTGCAAAGAAACCCGCTTCGCTGATCAATTCCAGCGTTTTCAATCCTGCGGCCATGGCCACCGGGTTACCGGACAGAGTACCGGCCTGGTAGACCGGGCCCAGTGGTGCAATTTTTTCCATGATTTCGCGTTTGCCACCGAACGCGCCAACCGGCATACCTCCACCGATGACCTTACCGAGGGTGGTCAGGTCAGGCGTGATGCCGTAATGTTTTTGTGCACAGCCGAGCGCCACGCGGAAGCCGGTCATGACTTCATCAAAAATCAGGACAGCACCGTGCTCATCGCAGACTTCACGCAGTGTTTCCAGGAAACCCGGTAATGGGGGGATACAGTTCATGTTGCCGGCCACCGGCTCAACGATGACCCCCGCGATCTGGTCGCCGATCTGTTTGAATGTCTCGCGCACCTGTTCGCTATCGTTATAGGTCAGGGTCAGGGTGTGTTCGGCCAGTGAGGCAGGCACGCCGGGCGAGGTCGGCACACCCAGTGTCAGGGCGCCGGAGCCGGCTTTGACCAGCAATGAATCAGAGTGGCCATGATAACAACCCTCGAACTTGACGATCTTGTCACGGCCGGTATAGCCGCGCGCCAGGCGCAGCGCGGTCATGGTGGCCTCGGTACCGGAACTCACCATGCGCACCATGTCCATGGACTCTACCAGTTCGCAGACCTTGTTGGCCATCAGGGTTTCCAGTTCGGTGGGGGCACCAAAACTCAGACCATTTTGCATGGTGTCCTGAACCGCGCGGAGGACTTCCGGGTGGGCGTGGCCGACGATCATGGGGCCCCAGGAAGCCACGTAATCGATGTACTGGTTGTCATCTTCATCATAAACATAGGCACCTTGCGCACGCTTGAAGAAAACCGGATCACCGCCGACACCTTTGAAGGCACGTACCGGTGAATTGACGCCACCGGGGATATGTTTCTGGGCTTCGACAAATAAATCATGGGAACGTGTCATGCTGTTTCTCCGCTTTACTGAAATTGATTTTGTGTTGTGCGTGAGGCTTTTCATTAAAAGCAGCGCACATTATACGCGTTCAGATAACAATGCGCAGGCCCGATTGGCAGGATTAAAAGTTTAACCAGTGCTAAAGTGTTTCTGGAATTGCTGTGCGGCCTGCAAAATATTCGGGGCGGCAAAAACCGCGTTGATGACCGCCAGCATGTCAGCCCCCGCCGCAACCAGCTGGCGGGCGTTGTGCGGGGTAATGCCCCCGATGGCCACGATGGGAACTTGCAACTGCTGATGGGCCTGCTGCAATAACTGGATATCAGCAGGGGGGGCATCCGGCTTGGTGTGGGAGGCAAAGAAACGGCCAAACGCCACGTAGTCGGCACCCCGTTGCTGTGCTGATAACGCCCAGTCCAGCCGGTTATTACAGGATACGCCGATGATCTTGTCCTCGCCCAGCAGCGTGCGTGCCTGTTCGATTTTCGCATCCTGCTGACCGATATGTACGCCGTCGGCATCCACTGCCTTGGCAAGCAGCACGTCATCGTTGACGATGAACAGGCGCTGGTGTTGCTTGCAGACAGAACGCAGTTGTTCGGCTTGTTGCCGCTTCTCCTGTTCGCTCGCTGTTTTATTGCGATACTGTACTAGCCGCGCCCCACCGGCGAGCGCCTGTTCAACTTGCGCAATCAACTTATCCTGGCATAACTGCGGGTCGGTAATGACATACAGACCGCGCAGGATCTCACTCGTTATCATCATCGCGTGCCCAGAACAGACGGTTGGGATGCCATTGTCCCATGCCAAGCCGATAGCCATGTTGCAAGCTGTCCCAGGTGAATTGCTGTGCTTCATGAATGGCCATGAAAGGATCCAGCCCCTGTGCAAGCATGGCGGCAATCGCGGCGGCAAGGGTGCAACCGGAACCATGATAATTGTGGGGCAGGCGTTCCCAGTTGAAGGTTTCGATGAGCCGGTGATTGGCATAGAGGTGATTTTCCACGTGCCGGGTTGCTTCGTGCCCGCCGGTAACCAGGACGTATTCACACCCCATATCCTGCAGCTCCATCGCACAGGCTTCCAGGGTGTCTGCTGCCTGGGCCAGCCTGCGTGCCTCGAGGCTGTTTGGTGTGATCACCGTGGTTAAGGGCAGTAACAGGTTTATCATGGCATCGATCATGGCATCGCTACTGATACTGGTTCCGCCACCGGCAGCCAGCACCGGGTCAAGCACCACGGGAATCTCCGGGTAGTCGACCAGTAAACTGTGGATCGCCTCGATATTCTCGATACCGCCCAGCATTCCGAGCTTGAACACCTGGACCGGCATATCCTCCAGTACCGCGCGGGCCTGTTCAATGACCAGGGTGTGGTCAACACTCTGGAAATGTTGCAGGTTCTGGGTGTCCTGCACCGTGATGGCGGTAATCACCGGGCAGGGATGTGCGCCCATACTGATAATGGTTTCAATATCCGCCTGTATACCGGCTCCACCGGTGGCATCGGCGCCACTGAAGCACATCACAACCGGGAGTTTTTGCGTGTTATCCAGATCGACAGTAGGGAACATGGTTTAAATACAACATGGTAAGCAGTAAGCCTAGTGTATCATTTTTTGACCAGCAGGCGTGGATTTGGATTTCGGGTCAGCGCTGAGCCGGGAACGGGGAGAAATTTTTTTGTTTTTTCATAATGATTTTTACCTATTTTTTGAACAAGTTTTCATCACTCGCCTAGCAATTTCAGAAAATGATTAATTACTGGAGTGTATAAAAATCACCACTTTAAGCCAGCCTGTTTAGTTTGAGTATTAGAATTCTTTGCTAACTGAAGCAAAAACGCCTGCCTGGATCGGGTTTGACAGCGTGTCTGGAATACGCCATGTTACGCAAAATTAAAAAAACCAATCACAAAATAAATGAATTCCTGGGGAGGAAATCATTATGCTTGAGAAGGAAATGCAAGCGAATGATGAGTTATTCGATGATATGGATCACCTGGATGACTGGACCAATAAAATAGTGACATGGAGTTTGAGTGTCGCCATCGCCGGGCTGGTCTTTGTCGGAATGTTCATCAACTTCTTTCTGGTTTAATAAAAACGGTCATATTCATGAAGGCTGGAGCCGGCGTTAGCGCCGGGGCTTGATGGAAAAACGGGACCGCATAACGACGGGTAGTCGGTTGCTCACCTGAACTCTTTTTTTTACCAGTGCGCTGAGCTGTAAATCTACGCCGTGCCCGCCAGTTTGGCCAGGTAGGCGGTTTTTGCCGAAAGCTCCAGCGAGCAAGTCCATTTATAAGCCAGGTTCAAGGTTTCCGCCTGGGCATACACCCCATGTCCACGCACCACGGCAATCTTGTTCTCGCCCAGTGCCCGTGCCACACGTTGTGGTGCTTCCTCGAGGTAGTCCTGATAGGCAATGGAGATGACCGGCACGCGCGGAAAATAATACTGTCCTTCAAAGTCCAGTGGTACAAAGTCGTCGCCATTTAATGTCATGGCAATGGTGTAGGCACCGTGACTATGCATAACGACATTGGCCTTTGGGTTTTGTCGATACACCGCCAGGTGTAAGGCCGCATCCAGGGTTGCACCTTGCGGGGCAGTTTTCCCCGGGGTACAGGCAACCAGTTGCTTGTCCGTCAAGGTGTCGGCACAGGCACCGGTAGGTGTCACCCAGACTTGCTGGCCATCACGCACCGAGAGGTTACCGCTGTGTGAATCGTTCAGGCCGTATTGCCTGAGCCAGCGGTAGTACTGTACAAGTTCTTGCTTGATATCCATGTTATTCCCCTGGACAGGAAGAAGCCGTGAGGGCCTGTTCTTCAGGATTATAAGCCATAACCCATTTCAGTATTCGACCCTGGTATTCACGCAAGGTATCAGTTTCATAGCAGCAACGCATATTGCCGTCACCCGGGTTTAAAAGGGTTTCACGCTGGCCAGGATAACCACGGCAAGCAGTATCAAGACCGGAAATTCATTATACCAGCGGTAATAGACGTGGCCATGTTGGTTACGGTCATGTTTGAAATCATTTAACAGTTTGCCGCAGTGCAGATGATAAATGACCAGGATAATAATCAGTGTCAGTTTTATATGCAGCCACAGGGAATCAGAATAAGCCTGCCAGGCATAACTGATTAACATCCAGATACCAAATACCAACGTCAGGATCATGCCCGGTGTCATGATGCCAAAATACAGCTTGCGTTCCATGATTTTAAAACGGTCGATACTGATTTGATCATCGCTCATCGCATGATAGACGTACAGGCGGGGAAGGTAGAACAGGCCAGCAAACCAGGTGACCATAAAAATAAGGTGTAACGCTTTTAGCCACAGCATAGCGGGTTCCTTTTTATTATTGCGATAACATGCCTGTGATCAGGTCATGAATTTTCTTCATATCCATTTCACCAATTTTATGCTTTACGATGGTGCCTTGAGGATTGATTAGGAAAGACGAAGGTGTCAGGCGAACATTGCCGAAGGCGCTGACCGCCTCGCCTTTGACATCCAGCACAATGGGGTAAGGAATATTCTTGCGGTTTCGCATTTCGATCACATGATCGGGACGGTCATAGGGCATGGCCACGCCAATAATCTGCAGGCCTTTATCATGTAGCTGGTGATGAAGTTCTATCAAGTGTGGCATTTCCTTGATACAACCGGGACAGGAGGTGGCCCAGAACGTAACCAGTACGGGTTTGCCCCGTAACCGCTGCAGTTCAATTTGCTCTCCATCCAGTGTCGTGAAGCTGATGTCCGGTGCCTTCTGCAGGCCGGAAGGACCAAGCCATAAAAAGGCAATAACGCTAAAAATAACAACGACAATGGTGGCAATAATAAATTCCTGTTTACGCATGATGTCTTTCTTCAGTAGTAGATTGGGTTTTGGTTAAATACGCATCGGCCAGTGCCTGGTAAATCGGCGTGGGACAGACCAGGTGGGACAGGCCCTTGGCCAACAAGGCGGTGGCCATCAGCGGCAAAATCATTGAAGGAGTATCGTTCATTTCCATGACAATGATAAAGGCCGTGATCGGTGTCTGCACCACGCCGGTAAAATAACCAACCATGCCAAGTAGGACAATCCCGGATAACGGGATATCGCTGAACAGGCTGGCCATGTCGGCACCCATACCGGCGCCAACTGATAGTGAAGGCGCAAATATCCCGCCAGGAATGCCACTCAGGTACGACGCGACCGTGGCCAGCAGTTTGTAAAGACTGAAACCGGCGATAGCTTCCTCGCCAGCCATCAGCTGCTTGGCTTCCTCGTACCCGGTACCATAGGTGGTGCCACCGGATAGAAAACCAATCAGGCTAAGCACTACACCGCAGGCAAAGGCCACGCGTACCGGGTAGCTGGCAACCAGCGGGGCAATGCGTCGACTGCCGTGTATCAACGCCATACTGAACAGGCCGCCCAGCAGCCCGCCGGCAATGCCGCACAATAAAACGGCGGGCCAGACCTCTCGGAGGGTGAGGTGAACCGAGGTAGAGCCAAAATAGGTGTAGTTACC
Source organism: Thioalkalispiraceae bacterium (assembly GCA_050116415.1). Classification (GTDB taxonomy): domain Bacteria; phylum Pseudomonadota; class Gammaproteobacteria; order UBA6429; family Thiohalophilaceae; genus JARRJY01. Next base: position 13,269 of record JASFOS010000017.1, on the reverse strand, counting down.
GAGCACCGCCAGCGCGGTGACGCCGGCAATTATGACCGCGATCAGCAGGGTGCCAGTGGTACGGTCTTCGTAGGTGCGGCTCATCTCCTCGATGGCAAACATCACACCCGCAAGAGGGGTATTGAAGGCGGCGGAAATCCCGGCGGCACCACCGGCGAGTATCAAGCCGCGAGACATATTCAGGCCGCGCAAAAACTTCAGGTGTCGCAGCGAATACATGATCGAGGCACCAACATGCACGGTCGGCCCTTCGCGACCGATGGAGGCACCGCACAACAGGCCCATGCAGGTCAGGCCAATCTTGGCCAGGGCAATGCGCAGTGACAGCACCTGTGCCCGCAGACCGTGGTGTTTCATGGAAATAGCGGCGATGGCCTGCGGGATGCCACTGCCCTCGGTGCCTGGAAAATATTTTCGCGTTACCCAGGCAATGAAGGCCAGCCCCAGCGGGGTGAGCGCGTAAGCGAGATAAGGCGACCTGTCGTGCAGTTGATGGTAGAGATGGTCGGCTTCGCCACTCAGCAAGGCAAAGCTGGCGGCTACCAGGCCGACGGCAACCGCCGCGAACCAGAATGCCAGGCGGAATTTCCATTTGTTGGCAGAAAGTAGCCGCCGACGGGTTCGGTGTAAATGTTTGCGCATCATGGTCAGGGATTGTATCAGGAGATGCTTAAACAGGCCTTGTTTAAGGCAAAAAATTTAACAAGTATCTGAAAAATCGACGGATTATCAGCTTGACCGCGCTAGTTATGTGGAATATAGTTTCCACCACATCCTAAGGGGTTATTAAGTCTCGGTTATAAAAACTATAATAACTTAAGCAACATGAATTAAGCGGCTAACAAGCCGCTTTTTTATTGCCTGGATGATGAGTGAGAGGCTCAGATGTGGATATAGGTCCAGCCCTGCTTCTGGCGTTTACCAACCTGGTGTATGGCTGAACGTACCACGTTGGCATCCGGAATCAGAGGGACATTGGTTCCGGTTTCGGTTTTAATGCGTTCCAGGGTCTTGCCACACACGCTGATAACCAGGTTGTCATACTGTTGACGCAGTTGCTGAAGTTTTGCAGTGTGTGCTGAGTTCCCTGCCTTGACCAGGTCCAGCCCCTTGCCGTTGGCCAGGATTTCCACTTCCAACGGCTTATTGTTCTGTTGATAGGTTGCCAGGAGGTGTTCAACTTCGTTGAGCAGGATATTAAATCGCTGTGTCTCATTGTGACTAACATGCAGCATCACTTGCCAGGTGTCGTTTTCAGCAAGACCGGTACTATTGCGAACGGTGCTGGCATATTCAATCAGGCTTTTTTCATTGCCCATGTATTGATGGGTAAACCAGCCGCTCAGGACGCCAACCATGATCAAGAGACCGGCAGCAATGCCGTTACGCAGTGAAATCTTTGCTGGTTTATACGCGGGCTGCTGGTGCGAAGGAACAATATCCGTTTCATCATAAGCAAGTTGTACCAGGCTACGAACTTTTTGAAGATCACAGATACGTTGCGTTAATTGCTCATCATGACGCAGGGCAGAGAGAATCTGGGTGCGTTCATCCTGGTCCAGTTGATCGTCGATGAAGGCATTTAATAATTCATCAGAGAAATCTTCGTTGAGTTTCATTTTATTCTCCGCAAAGTGACAGTCGTGTCCTTTGGTTCCGAGTAGTTCAATAGTTTTTGTGCCAGTGCTTTACGAGCACGGCATAAACGACTCATTACGGTTCCTATCGGCACGTCCAGTATCTGGGCCACGTCTGCATAACTGAAATTTTCCAGGTCTACCAGGGTAACAATCTGTCGTTGATTCTCCGGTAGCCTGGACACGGCGTTTCTCACCGCATCAGTAATACTGAAATGCTCATAGTCCGTATCAGGTTGACGCTCATCAATAAAATCATAGTCATCAACATTTTCAAGTTTTTTGTGCTTCCTGAAATGATCGCGGTAACAATTATGCAAAATACCAAACGCCCAGCTATGTAGTTTTTTCTTGTCACGCAACTGCGAACTACTTTTAATCGCTTTGACCAGTGTTTCCTGGGTCAGGTCATCGGAAAGCGCATGATCCTGGGTCCAGGAAAAAGCCAGTCGGTATAAGCGTGGGCGTAGCAACTCCAGTTGCTGCTTAAATTCACGACTTTTGCAAAAAAGAGATATCGGGTTCATCCAGCTATTGTACACAAATCTTTGCTTTAACATGTAGACGCAGGATGCAGCATTTTTATTCCCAAGTAATTTACTTACTTAACAAATATTAGAAAATAATAAATTACTTAACTAAAAGTTTCTCAAAAATAATGGGAATAAATTGTGAATAAGGGACGTCTTCTGATTACGGATAAAAATATCTGTTTTTACCAAGCCACCAGTTCAGTAGCCAGGTAAAAAATAATTATTCTTACAATATCTATCCATTTGGGAGGAGTAACCATGCGTTTTTCAATCCTTAAAAGCATGGCGATGTTGATTGCTGTCGCTTTGTCTTTAGTAAGTGTCAATGTATCTGCAGCTGATAAATCATTAGCTGATGCCAAGGTGGTATTGCAGATCAGTGACCCTAACCCGTTCAAACAGACATTAGTGCTGAATGTTGCCAATAACCTGATTAAACATTACGGACAGGATCTCGTTGATATTGAGATCGTGGCTTTTGGTCCAGGTCTGCGTTTGCTATTTGCTGATAACGCAAATAAAGGACGGGTTAATAGCCTGGCCAGCAGCGGAGTAAAATTTAGTGCTTGTGCCAATACCAGCCGTAATATGGGTAAAGCGCTAGGTCATCCACCTGTTTTGAATAATAACGCTGTTACGGTATCAGCAGGTGTGGTTCGTATTCTTGAGCTACAGAAACAGGGTTACAGCTTGATTAAGCCATAACTTAAACTTAATCAAAAATTTTAGAAACAAGTAATAACAATAAAATTGGGGAGTTCATAATGAAGTTCTTTAACAAACTAACATTAGCAGCGGCATGTACGGCCGCGTTAGGTAGTGTTTCCATGTCAGCTAACGCGGTGAACTGGTTAATGCTGCAAGGAACCGAGAAGGCTGGTGCGGCACCACGTGCCAAAGTCTGGGGATTTTTACAACCGACTTATCAGAAAGATAAAAGTGAATTAGGTCCGGAACCTACACGGATTGGTCCAAACCTGGAATCACAGAGCCAGTTCCAGCTACAGCGTGCGCGTATAGGTGTACGTGGCCAGGCCTTTCCTCTGGATAATAATATTAACTATTTTATCCTGGCTGAATTTGGTCAAAACGGTATCACTGATGGTGGTCCCTATGGAGAAAGGCAGGCGGCAAAACTGACCGATGCCAGTATCACTTTCAATCATATACCCGGTGCACGTATTCGTACTGGCCTGTTTAAAACACCTGGCCCAGAAGAAGTGTTCCAGGGGATTTTTACCTTTGACTACATTAACTTCACTGATGTCTCCAACCAAATGATGCTGGAACGTTTTCCCAAAGGCGTTAGTGACGATACCGATAATGGTGCTGGTCTACCAGGCGGTGGTCAAGGTGCTCCAGGACAGCTAACAGCAGATGAAACTGATGGCTGGGGATCGTTTGGTGCCGCGCGTGATATTGGTGTGCAGATCTTTGATTCCTTTAAGTCAGGTGGCTGGGAACATAGTTATGCGCTCATGATTGGTAACGGCAATGGACTGGATACGGGTGGTATAGCTGAAGGCGAAGACACCTACCTGTACTGGTCTTCTGAAATGCCCTTTAAAGGTGGCAAGGGTCCCTGGGCACATGGCCTGAAATTCTTTGCCTGGTCTCACTCCGGTGAACGTAAGGTGGATTTGTCAGATGATGGTGTTGCTAACCCTGAAGTCTATGATCGCAAACGTTCTGGTGTGGGTGCGCGTTATCGTAAAGGTAACTGGAGACTGACTGCTGAATATATGAAAGGCGAAGGCATGATCTTCCAGGGACCTGAAAAGCCTAACATGGGTATCGGTGCCATTTCTTCAGGCCCCATTGATTCAACCCAGGATCTTGAAGGCGAAGCTGATGGTTACTACCTGGATATCGGTTACTACATACCGGGAACCAAGTGGGAACTGGACTACCGTTATGATGTCTACAACCGTTCAACCGAACATGACTGGTTAACAGCGGAATTCAAAACCACTACACTGGGTGTGCAGTATCATTTGAATCGCAAGACAAAGCTGACGTTAAATTACATCTCACGTAACGCGGAAGCAACGGATCCGATTGCGGCTGCTCCAGCCCCTTTAACCAACATGACTACCGCACTGCATAATGGTCTGGATTTGATTGAAGACCGTATTGCTGTTCAGGCAACGGTTGTGTTCTAAGTTATTTATAAACATGTAGTAACGAAAAAGCCCGGCTTAGCCGGGCTTTTTTTTGCTTTATACCTTTCGATTTTGCCGCTCAGACTTTATCATAGCGTCTTCTTAAGCAATTGAATTTGAAAAGCAAATGATTAAAGCAGGCATTGTAGGCGGAACAGGATATACAGGCGTGGAGCTTCTGCGGCTGTTGGCGACACATCCCGACGTGGAACTGGCGATGATTACCTCGCGCTCCGAGGAAGGTATGCCGGTAGCCGAGATGTTTCCCAACCTGCGCGGCTACGTGGATCTCAAGTTCAGCGTGCCGGATATGGACGCGCTGAAAAGCTGCGACGTGGTATTTTTTGCTACGCCCAACGGTATCGCCATGACCATGGCGCGTGAACTGGTTGACGCCGGGGTCAGGGTTATCGACCTGGCGGCGGATTTCCGGATCAAGGACGTGGCGGAATGGTCAAACTGGTATGGCATGGAGCATGCCTGCCCGGAACTGGTGGCCGAGGCCGTGTACGGCTTGCCGGAGCTGAACCGTGAAGCGATCAAACAGGCGCATCTGATTGCCAACCCGGGCTGTTACCCGACCGCGGTACAGCTGGGCTATTTACCGTTGCTCGAAGCGGGTGTGATTGAATCCGATAACCTGGTCGCCGATTGTAAGTCCGGTGCCAGCGGCGCAGGTCGCAAAGCCAACGTGGCCACCTTGCTGGGCGAATGCAGCGAGAGTTTCAAGGCCTACGGGGTACCCGGGCATCGGCATTTGCCTGAAATCCGCGAAGGGCTGGGACTGATGAATAAATCCGCCGTGGGTGTGACTTTCGTGCCCCACCTGATCCCGATGATTCGGGGCATTCATGCAACTTTGTACGCGAAACTGAAGGCTGATGCCTCGGATTTACAGTCACTGTTTGAAACGCGTTATGCCAACGAGGCCTTTGTCGACGTGATGCCGGCCGGCTCACACCCGGAGACTCGCAGCGTCAAGGGCGCCAACACCTGTCGAATTGCCATTCATCAGCCGCAAGGTGGCGATACCGTGGTAATTCTTTCGGTAATTGATAACCTGGTCAAAGGCGCAGCCGGCCAGGCCGTGCAAAATATGAACATTATGTTTGGATTACCGGAAACCGCCGGGATTGATGGCATCGCCCTGATACCCTAAGAACTATTATGAACCTGGTTGTTAAGCCCCACAGCCCCTGGAAAGCGCGATTACTATATATATTGGCCGCTATCGTGCTGATGGCCTCCGGTTGGGGGCTGTATGATTACGGCCGTTTCAGCGCCGGCTATGACAGCAAGGAGGCGGCCGAGGCATATACCGAGATGCTCGACATCAAGGACGACCTCGAGCGACGTATTGTTGAATTGCGGGAACAGAAGGCCGTGCTGGAGCGTGCCGCGCAGATTGAACGCGAAGCCTACAATGACCTGGATGCGACGCTTAAAGTGCTGCAGGGTGAAATCCTTGAACTCAAGGAAGAACTGGCCTTTTACCGCGGTATCGTGTCACCGCGCGAGGCATCGCGTGGCTTGCAGCTGCAGCGGCTTGAACTGCAGCATAACGGTGTCAGCCGCAGTTACCGATACAAGGTGGTGTTAACCCAGGTGGTTAAAAACGACCGGCTGGCAAGTGGCAAGGTCAGGTTGCAGGTGGAAGGCCTGCGTGGAGGCGAACCGACGACCCTGTCACTGCATGAGATTACCGAGAAATCGGTCAAGGAATTAAGTTACCGCTTCAAGTATTTTCAGAATATCGAGGGTGATATCGAGATCCCCGAGAATTTTGAACCGTTGCGATTAAGCGTGGAAATCCTGCCGTACGGAAGGCAGAAAGACAAAATAGAGAAGACCATCGATTGGCCGACCGAGGAGAACATAGCCCATGTGGGGAAAAAACAAGAAACCGAAACAGACCGCACAGATTGATTCGCTGATTGGCCAGAATACCGAAATACGCGGCGACGTGGTATTCAGTGGCGGCTTGCATGTGGACGGCAGCGTCAAGGGCAGTGTGATCGCCGACAAAGGTGAGGACTCACTGCTGACCTTGAGCGAGCGAGGCACCATTGAAGGTGAAGTACAGGTACCCAACGTGGTCGTCAATGGCACCGTGATTGGTGACGTACACGCCTCGGGGCACGTGGAACTGGCTTCAGAAGCCCGGATTCACGGTAATGTTTATTATGCCCTGATTGAAATGGCCATGGGGGCCGAAGTCAACGGCAACCTGGTACACCAGGCCGACACTTCGGTGGTGCAGCTAAACCGGGATGAAGCAACCTCCACGGATACTTGATATACTACTCGGGTGGCCCTATATAACGGGTATTGCCCAAACAGGGTTTTCCAGCAGAGAGTAAAGAGGTTTTTTGATATGACAGCAGCAGTAGAAAGCGCCAGTCCCCTGATTTTTACCGACGCGGCTGCCACTAAAGTGAAGTCCCTGATTGAAGAAGAAGGTAATGACGCACTAAAATTACGTGTATTTGTTACCGGCGGCGGGTGCTCAGGTTTCCAGTACGGGTTTACCTTCGACGAAAACATCCAGGAAGGTGATACCCAGATTGAAAATGAAGGCGTTACCTTGCTGGTTGACCCGATGAGTTTTCAGTACCTGGTCGGTGCCGAGATTGATTACAAGGAAGGCCTGGAGGGTTCACAGTTCGTGATTAAAAACCCCAATGCCACCACGACCTGTGGTTGCGGATCGTCTTTCTCAGTTTAAACTCCTGGGCTGGTCTTAAATTACCAATGACATAATGGCGTTGCCTTAGGCAGCGCCATTATTGTTTTGTGCATTATTTAATCAAATCCGCTTTTTGCTTTTAACCCCGGATACAGATTTTGTTATTCTTTCGGGTCTGTCAGATCTGAAAAGAACACGGAGACGATGATGAGTGATTATTTACCCGGGTTGGCCGGGGTTCCGGCAACCAAGTCCAATATCTCTGATATCGATGGCGAACAGGGTATTCTGGCTTATCGTGGTTACCGTATCGAAGAACTGGCTGAGCATAGCAGTTTCGAGGAAACGGTATTGTTATTGCTGGATGGTCGCTTGCCGACCCACGTCGAACTTGACGAGTTCAAACAGCAGTTAGTCGAGAATCGTCGTCTGAAATTTACCACGCGTGGCATGATGAAAAACCTGCCAGCCTATGGACACCCCATGGATATGCTGCAAACCGTGGTGGCAAGCCTGGGGATGTATAATCCGGACAATACCTGCCTGCTCGATACCGCGGCCTGTAATGACATTGACTATATCCATAACACCACGGTCAAGATCATTGCGCGCGTCGCCAGCATTGTCGCCATGTGGGAACATATCCGAAATGGTTATGACCCGGTCAACCCGCGTGACGACTTATCCTATGCGGAGAACTTTCTGTACATGTTCACCGGCAAAGAGCCGGATGCCTTGCTGGCTCGCATCATGGATGTGTGCCTGATCCTGCATGCGGAACATACTATCAATGCCTCGACCTTTGCCACGCTGGTGAATGCGTCGACCCTGGCCAGTCCCTATAGCGTGATTGCGGCCTCCATTGGCGCCTTATCCGGGCCCCTGCATGGTGGCGCCAACCAGAAAGTGCTGGAAATGTTGCAAGAAATCGGCAGCCCGGAAAAGGCCGAAGAATACGTCGACCAGAGACTGGCGAATAAAGAAGTGATCTGGGGCATGGGTCATCGTGAATATAAAACCAAGGATCCGCGCGCGACGATTTTGCAGGGCCTGGTAAAACAGTTCATGGAAGCCCGTGGTGGTGATGTTAACCCGCTGTTTGAAGTGGCCAACGCGGTCGAAGAAGTCTGCGAAGACCGCCTGGCGAAAAAAGGTGTGTATGCCAACGTGGATTTTTATTCAGGCATCCTTTACTCGGAAATGGGCATTCCGGCCGATCAGTTTACAACGATTTTCGCGGTATCACGAACGGCTGGCTGGCTGGCGCACTGGCGTGAACAACTGGGAGATAACCGGATTTTCCGCCCCACCCAGGTGTATACCGGCGAACCGATCCGAAAATACGTGCCGCTTAATAAACGGTAACAAAAAGCACGATTCTAAAAAGGCAGCCTAAGCTGCCTTTTTATTGGCCGGTTATTTTTTCCAGTTAAAAATTCATCCTGGATATATCGCACCAAGAACAACGGCCTTTCTGGCACCGGTCACGTCAGGAAGGTTGCCCGGTTTGTTTTCCAGGGTCTGTTTGGCCAGCCAGGCAAAGGCCATGGCTTCTACCCAGTCCGGGGCAATGCCGGCCTGCTCGGTCGACAATAACCGTTGTTCAACCAGCAATTCATCCAGCCGTTGCATCAAGTGCTGGTTATGGATACCGCCACCACACACCATGACCTGTTTACAACCCGGTAGTGTTTCGCTGATGGCATCACTGATACTGCGTGCTGTGAGTTCGACCAGGGTCGCCTGGATATCCTGCGCCGCGAGATTGGGAAAGCTGCGCAGGATATCGTTCAGCCAGCTGAGGTTAAAGTATTCACGCCCGGTACTTTTCGGGCTGGCAAGTGAAAAATAAGCATCATTGCTCATTCTCTCCAGCAAACCGGGGTGGACATGACCACTGGCACCCCATTCACCATCGCGATCATAGTTGATCGACAGGTGTTGCTGTACCCAGCTATCTAGCAGGCAATTGCCCGGTCCGGTATCAAAACCGCTGACCACGCCATTGGCGGGTAACAGGGTGATGTTGGCGATCCCGCCGATATTGAGGATGACTCGATCCTGTGTGGGGTCATGGAAAATGACCTGGTGAAAAGCCGGGACGAGTGGCGCGCCTTGCCCGCCGGCGGCCATGTCGCGGCGGCGAAAGTCACTTACCGTGGTAATGCCGGTTTGTTCCGCAATGATGTTGGCATCGGCAATTTGTAACGTGCTCGGGTACTGGCCGTGCGGATAATGGCGCAGGGTCTGGCCGTGACTGCCAATTGCGGTAATCTCGGAATGGGGTACCCGGCACTGGTTGAGCAGCTGATGTACTGATTCGGCGAACAAGCGTCCCAGTGCGACATCAAGTTGCATCATCAAGGCGATTTCATTATTGGCCGGTTCAACCAGGCTCAACAGTTCCTGCCTGAGTGTCTCATCGAACGCGTGACTGTGACTGGCAACCAGCTTGAAGTGATCTTCGCGGATATCAACCAACGCCGCATCAATACCATCCATGCTGGTACCGGACATCAAACCAATATAGTAATTGCTCATGCCAGAGCTCTTGGTGTTCAGTTGTTTAAAGCAACACGGGTAGGTTTGCGTGCATCGAGTTGCGCGAGCAAACGCTGTGAGTGCGACAGGAAATCATCCTTGTACTGTTTGGCAATAGGGGCGGCGTCCGGCAGGCGCACGGTCAACGGGTTACGGTGCACACCATTAACACGGAATTCATAATGCAGGTGTGGGCCGGTAGTACGGCCAGACATGCCAACGTAACCGATAATCTGTCCCTGTTTAACCCGGCTGCCTTTATAAACACCTTTCTTGAAGCCAGACATATGTGCGTACAAGGTACTGTAGCGGCCACCATGTTGGAGGATGACTACCCGGCCATAGCCGCCCTTGCGACCACGGAAAATAACTTTGCCGTCACCGGCGGCCTTGATGGGGGTGCCGGTGCGTGCCGCGTAGTCGACCCCTTTGTGGAGTTTCATACGATTCAGCGTAGGGTGGTGGCGTTTACCAAAGCGAGAACTGATGCGGCGGAAATCAACCGGGGTGCGCAGGAAGGCCTTGCGCATGGAGCGACCATCATCCGAGAAATAATCGGTGCGGCCCTGGTTATCGGTGTAACGAACAGCACGGAACGTGCGTCCCTGGTTGGTAAATTCTGCCGCAACAATCGGCCCATCCTTGATTTTTTCACCTTCAAGAAATTGCTCTTCATAGAGCAGGTTAAAGCGATCGCCTTTACGGATATCCAGGGCAAAGTCGACGTCCCAGCCAAAAATACCGACCAGTTGCATGATCAGCGCATCATTCAGGCCCGCTGATTTGCCGGCTTCAAATAACGACGACTCAATAACCCCGGAAGCAAACGTGGAACGCGTATCCACCGTGCGTGTTACGATCTGGGCACTGAAGCCCTGTTCATTACGCTTGATATGTAAACTTTCCAGGCGGTTCATATCATAGAAAAGTTCAACCACCTGTTGTTGGGGATCCTGGCTAACGCGAAATTGTTGTCCCGGTTTGATGTTGCGCAAGCTACGGGTAGGTTTACCCAGTTGCATGATTTTATGCAGTTCAGCAGCAGGAATATCGTGTTTTTTGAACAAGTAGGCCAGTGAGTCACCGCGGGTAACTTTAAAAGTGGACCAGTGCAGGTTTTCTGTTGCTGCAGGCAGGTTTTTTGCCGTTTCATTGCTGGCCGGTTCGTTTTCAGGAATGGCCAGTGGCAGGGTGATTTGCGGGTTGATGGTCTTGCCATCCGGCTTGTCGTGTTTGACGATTTTTTCGTGTTCGGAGCGTATTGCCCGGGCATCCTGTGAAACGAGCCCCAGCAAGGTGGCAATGGCGATGACCGAAGATAAAACAACAAGGGTATGCAGGCGTGTCCAGTGACGCCTGGTGGCGTGGCTGGAGACGCTGACTGACTTATAGTCTCTTGTTAAGAAAGAGTTGTAATCCACAGATATTCCTATATTTTTTATTGTTCTTTTAAGATAGCTCGAAGTTATCCCCGGGTCAAACCCCGCAATCATGAATTTTCGCCACGAAATTTACCCTAGCTATGGTAATCTACGCGGCTTTCATCAGTCTAATTTTTCGGGGAAAAAGAAGCATGACAGCCTTACAGGGAGAACTTGCCCACGCTCTGGAACAGATCAAACGCGGCAGTGACGAAATCCTGCTGGAAGAAGAGTTGCTTGAAAAGCTTAAAAAGGGCAAACCGCTGCGTATCAAGGCCGGTTTTGACCCGACTGCTCCGGACTTGCACCTTGGCCACACGGTCCTGATCAACAAGCTGCGCCAGTTCCAGGACCTGGGGCATGAAGTGATGTTCCTGATTGGTGATTTCACCGGCATGATTGGTGACCCGACGGGTAAAAGTGCCACCCGCCCGCCATTAACCCGCGATGACGTGATTGAAAACGCGCGCACCTACGAACAACAGATTTTCAAAATTCTCGATCCAGAGAAAACCCTGGTGATGTTCAACTCCAGCTGGATGAACGACATGAGCCCGGCGCAACTGATACAACTGGCGGCAACATACAACGTGGCACGCATGCTGGAGCGTGATGATTTCAACAAGCGTTACAAGTCAGGCCAGTCGATTGCGATTCATGAGTTTCTTTATCCGCTGATCCAGGGCTATGACTCGGTCGCGATGAAAGCCGATGTGGAACTGGGCGGCACCGATCAGAAGTTCAACCTGCTGGTCGGCCGCGAATTGCAGAAACACTATGGCCAGGATCCTCAGGTGGTCTTGACCATGCCCATCCTGGAAGGCCTGGATGGCGTGCAGAAAATGTCCAAGTCTCTGAACAACTACATTGGCATCAGTGAGGCGCCAGACGATATGTTCGGCAAAATCATGTCCATTTCCGATGACCTGATGTGGCGCTACTTCGAGTTACTCAGTTTTCGACCGCTGGAGGAAATTGAGGGCTTTAAAAAGCAAATCGCGCAGGGCACTAACCCGCGTGACATCAAGTTCCTGCTGGGTGAGGAAATCGTGGCGCGCTTCCATTCGGATGCGGATGCCATCCGCGCCAGGGAAAATTTCATTGCCCGCTTCCAGAAAGGTGCGCTGCCAGAAGATATTCCAGAGCTCTCCCTTGATTCGGTCGATGGAAGCCTGGCAATTGCTAACCTGTTGAAGGAAGCCGGGTTAACCCAGAGTACCTCCGAGTCGTTGCGCATGCTAAAGCAAGGCGCGGTTAAAATTGACGGTGAAAAAGTGGAAGACAAGGGTTTACTGATTGCCTCAGGTGATGAACATATTTTCCAGGTGGGCAAACGCCGCTTTGCCAAAGTTGCGGTGAAATAAATAACCCGCGCTGTTGCGGCCTGGTGGGTTTTTAATCAGCTAACTGTCTGTTTTTTCATCGGTTTTGGAATTAATTTTCAATATAAGTGTTTGATTATATTGGATTCAGGAATTATTTCGAAAATATTTCAAAAAACTTCCATTTTTGCGCTTGACGATGACTTTAAGCTGCGTATAATGCGCGCCTCGTCACTGCTGACATGCACCGCGAAAACGGGATGACAGCAAGACTTTTTAAAGAATTTGAAAAGTTTTTGATTGACGGGAACAGGTCGCTTTTTCTATAATTGTCGGTCTGCGCTGGCGAAATGTCAGCGAACGCTCTTTAACAATTTGAACAGATAATTTGTGTGGGTGCTTGTATCGAATTGATGGCTTTGCCAAGAAATGTCGATGTAAGCAACCTATGTCAAAACCTATTTTTACAGTAGTTTTTTGATTCGGGATGCTTTTCATTGCGAAAAGTTTGATTGCGCTTTAGCAATCACAAATGATTGAACTGAAGAGTTTGATCCTGGCTCAGATTGAACGCTGGCGGCATGCCTAACACATGCAAGTCGAACGGTAACGATGCTAGCTTGCTAGCAGGCGACGAGTGGCGGACGGGTGAGTAATGAATAGGAATCTGCCTAGTAGTGGGGGACAACTCGGAGAAATCCGAGCTAATACCGCATACGCCCTACGGGGGAAAGTGGAGGATCTTCGGACTTCACGCTATTAGATGAGCCTATTTCTGATTAGCTTGTTGGTGGGGTAATGGCCTACCAAGGCAACGATCAGTAGCTGGTCTGAGAGGACGATCAGCCACACTGGGACTGAGACACGGCCCAGACTCCTACGGGAGGCAGCAGTGGGGAATATTGGACAATGGGGGCAACCCTGATCCAGCAATGCCGCGTGTGTGAAGAAGGCCTGCGGGTTGTAA
>JASFOS010000016.1:0-24623 GCA_050116415.1 Thioalkalispiraceae bacterium | reverse complement strand
TCGCATACTTCTACCCATGGTGCGCTGGGCGCGCTTGCCCACGGTATCGGAACCTCGGAAGTGGAGCATGTTCTGGCCACCCAGACCCTGGTACAGAAAAAATCCAAAACCATGCTCATCAGCGTGGATGGCCATGTGGGCTCCGGGGTAACGGCCAAGGACATCGTGCTGGACATCATCGGTGAGATTGGTACCGCCGGTGGTACCGGGTATGCCATTGAGTTTGGCGGAGAAGCGATCCGCGACCTGTCCATTGAAGGTCGTATGACCGTTTGTAACATGGCCATCGAAGCCGGAGCGCGTGCCGGCATGGTGGCTGTGGATGACAAAACCATCGAGTACGTCAAAGGTCGACCTTACGCACCAAAGGGCGAGATCTGGGACAAGGCCGTCGAACAGTGGAAAGACCTGCATAGTGATGCAGATGCCAGCTTCGATACGGTGGTGCATATCGATGCGGCTTCCATTCAACCCCAGGTTACCTGGGGCACCTCCCCCGAGATGGTAGTGCCAGTGAATGGCAAGGTGCCCGACCCGGCCAATGAGGCGGATGTGGTGAAAGCTGAAGGTATGAAAAAGGCACTGGACTACATGGGGCTGGATGCCAATACACCGATAACCGAGATTAAAATTGATAAGGTCTTTATTGGTTCCTGCACCAATTCCCGTATCGAGGATTTACGTGCTGCAGCACAGGTGGCAAAAGGTCGCAAAGTTGCAAGCAACGTTAAACTGGCGATGGTGGTACCCGGTTCAGGGCTGGTAAAACAACAGGCAGAAGCGGAAGGACTGGACAAGATCTTTATCGAAGCCGGGTTCGAATGGCGTGAACCAGGCTGTTCCATGTGCCTGGCAATGAACGCCGATCGCCTTGAACCCGGTGAACGTTGTGCCTCAACCTCAAACCGTAACTTTGAAGGTCGACAAGGTCAGGGTGGACGCACCCACCTGGTGAGTCCGGCTATGGCAGCCGCTGCCGCCGTGACCGGGCACTTTGTTGATGTGCGTAACTTAGGGTAGGGTAAGGACAGAGTGATGGAAAAGTTTGAAACATTAAAAGCAATCGTGGCGCCGATGGATCGTCCCAACGTGGATACCGATGCCATTATTCCCAAGCAGTTTTTAAAATCGATCAAGCGCACCGGTTTTGGGCCTAACCTGTTTGATGAATGGCGCTACCTGGATCATGGTGAGCCAGGTATGGACAATAGCGCCCGCCCGCTTAACAAGGATTTTGTCCTGAACCAGGAACGTTACCAGGGTGCGCAAATCATGCTTGCCCGGGAAAACTTTGGTTGTGGTTCGTCGCGTGAACATGCCCCCTGGGCCTTGCTGGATTATGGCTTCAGGGTGATCATTGCGCCTTCATTTGCCGATATTTTTTATAACAACAGTTTTAAAAACGGCATCCTGTTGATACAGCTCGAGGCTGATGTGGTTGACCAGTTATTGAAGGAAGTAGAAGCAACTGAAGGTTACCAGCTGGATGTCAACCTGCCAGAGCAGACTATCACCAGGCCGGATGGTTCAGTGATTCACTTTGAAATTGATGAGTTTCGGAAACATCGCTTGTTGAATGGCCTGGATGACATCGGTTTAACATTACAACATGTGGATGAAATCAAGGCCTATGAACAACGTCGCGCCAAGGAAGCACCCTGGTTATTCAGTTAGCGATTGCCGGGGGCAGGTTGGCCGTGACAAGGCGTTCTGTTGTTTAAGAATGTAAAGCACAATTAAAATTTAAGGTTATCGAATAATGACAAAGAAAATTCTGGTTTTACCCGGTGATGGCATTGGCCAGGAAATCGTGGCTGAAGCGGTCAAAGTGATCAAGGCATTGCAGGCCGAGGGTCTGGATGTGGAAATGGAGCAAGCGCTGGTGGGGGGCACGGCCTATGATGCCACCGGCACACCGTTGCCGGAAGAAACCCTGAGCAAAGCCAGGCAGGCTGACGCGGTTCTGCTGGGTGCCGTGGGTGGTTATAAATGGGAGTCCCTGGATATTTCAGTCCGTCCTGAAAAGGGCTTGCTGGGTTTGCGCGCCGAACTGGACTTGTTTGCCAACTTGCGCCCCGCGATACTCTATCCGCAACTGGCCGACGCCTCGACACTCAAGCCGGAGATCGTTTCCGGGCTGGATATCATGATCGTCCGCGAATTGACCGGAGGTATTTACTTCGGACAGCCACGTGGCATTCGCACCCTGGAAAATGGTGACAAGGAAGGCTACAACACGCTGGTATATAATGAATCTGAAATTAAACGTATCGCTCAGGTTGCCTTTGATATCGCGCGCAAACGTGGCAGCAAGGTCTGCTCGGTCGATAAAGCCAACGTACTGGAGTGTACCGAGCTGTGGCGTGAAACAGTCACCGCACTTCACAAGGATAATGATGATATCGAGTTATCCCACATGTACGTGGATAACGCGGCCATGCAACTGGTACGTGAACCCAAGCAGTTTGATGTCATGGTAACCACCAACATGTTCGGTGACATCCTGTCTGACTGTGCGGCGATGTTAACCGGATCGATTGGCATGTTACCTTCTGCCTCGTTGAATGCCAAAGGGCAGGGCATGTATGAACCTATTCACGGTTCAGCTCCGGATATTGCTGGCCAGGGCATTGCCAACCCGTTGGCAACCATCCTGTCAGTTGCCATGATGTTACGTTACTCGCTGGATGAAAGTGAAATGGCAGCACGGATTGAGAAAGCGGTCGATAAAGTACTGGATCAGGGGTTACGTACCGCCGATATTTATTCTGAAGGCATGACCAAAGTGGCTACCGCTGAAATGGGTGATGCTGTTGTTGCTGCACTTTAAAGATTGTTACAGAGCATTGTTAAAGAATTAAACCAAGGGGAATAATATGAAACGTGTAGGATTTGTTGGTTGGCGAGGCATGGTCGGTTCAGTACTCATGCAGCGCATGCGCGATGAAAATGATTTCGCGGACATCGAACCGGTATTCTTTACAACTTCGCAAGCCGGGCAGCCCGGACCGGATGTCGGTAAAGACGTCCCTGCATTGAAAGATGCAAAAAGCATCGATGAACTGAGCGCCATGGATGTGATCGTGACCTGCCAGGGGGGAGATTACACCAAGGAAATTTTTCCCGAATTACGTAAATCAGGCTGGAAAGGTTACTGGATTGATGCCGCTTCAACGCTGCGCATGGTCGATGAAAGTATCATCGTCCTGGATCCGGTCAATAAAGACGTGATCAAGAATGGCCTGGCCAACGGAGTTAATACCTTCGTGGGTGGCAACTGTACGGTCAGCCTGATGTTAATGGCCATCGCGGGCCTGTTTGAAAAAGACCTGGTGGAATGGATTACGCCCATGACATACCAGGCGGCTTCCGGTGCCGGGGCACAGAACATGCGTGAACTGATCCGCCAAATGGGTGCAATCCACGACAACGTCAAAGCCTTGAATGACGATCCGGCGACGGCAATCCTTGAAATTGACAAGAACGTCACTGATTTTCTGCGCAGTGAATCGTATCCTACGGAACAGTGGCCAGCACCGCTGGCGGCCAGCCTGATCCCCTGGATTGATGTGCCACTGGAAAGTGGCCAAAGCAAAGAGGAATGGAAAGCCCAGGTTGAAACCAACAAGATCCTGGGGCGTTCTGATAACCCGGTACCGATTGATGGCCTATGTGTACGGATTGGTGCCATGCGTTGTCACTCCCAGGCACTCACCATCAAGATGAAACAGGATGTGCCGCTGGATGAAATCAGCGACATGATCGCGGCCCATAATGACTGGGTGAAAGTGGTCGCCAATGAGCCCCAGGTCACGATCAATGAACTGACACCGGCGGCGGTAACCGGCACCCTGAATGTCCCGGTTGGTCGTATGCGTAAATTGTCGATGGGTAATGAGTACCTGTCTGCCTTTACCGTTGGCGACCAGTTACTATGGGGTGCGGCAGAACCGCTGCGTCGTATGCTAAGGATTCTGCTGGAATCGTAACTTATGACAAGCAACGCAGGCTGAATAAGCCTGCGTTGCTTGTTTCCGTGATGCTCAATAGCTGGAAACCTCTATGAATAAACCGGTAGCGATTGCTGTTGCAGGTGCCACTTCGCTGGTTGGCGAAGCACTGATTGAATTATTAACGGAACACCAGTTTCCGGTTGCGGAGTTTTATCCTCTTGAGCATGAAGATGAAGCGGGGGGACGTGTCACCTTTAACCAGCAGGCGCACCAGGTTGCTGACATCAATCACTTCGATTTTAGCAAGGCGCAGCTGGTTTTCTTTTGTGGTGATACAGCGTTATCCGAAACCTATGTGCCAAAAGCCGCCGAGGCAGGTTGTCGCGTTATCGATCGCAGCGCGGCCTTTCGTCACGTGCAACAAGTGCCGCTGGTTGTCGATGGCGTGAACTCGGAACAAATCAGGGACAACAGGATCATCTGCAGTCCCTGTTGTGTCAGCCTGCAACTGGCGAAAATACTCAAGCCTTTACAGGACAGTTTTGGGCTTGATTCAGTCACGGTATCAACCTACCAGGCGGTTTCCGGTGCCGGTAAAGCCGGGCTTGAAGAAGTCGGGTTACAGACGGCGGCCTTGTTGAATTTCAAGGAAATGAAAACCCGGGTATTTCCACATCAAATTGCTTTCAACGTTATTCCGCAAATTGGCAGTTTCGAGGAATCAGGTTACACCCGGGAAGAAATGAAAGTGATCAACGAGACCCGCAGAGTACTTGCCAGTGACGCGGTTCATATTGATGCCACCACGGTACGTGTGCCGGTGTTTTACGGCCACTCGATTAGCCTCTCGCTGCTGACCCAGCAAGCGGTCAGTCGCCAACAAGCCCAGGCATTATTGAACAAGCTGGACGCTGTCGAGGTCACGGACAGTGATGACATGAACGATTTTCCAACCCCGGTGAGCGATGCCGTGGGCCAGGAGCAAATTTATGTGGGTCGGATACGCAATCACATCGATAATGAAAAAGGGTTATCATTATGGATAACGGCTGACAATATTCGGGCCTGTGGCGCCTATAATCTTCTGAAGATTGCTCAATCAGTGATCAGCTGAGAACGATAGCTGAGTTGAATATTGTGCGTTAAATTGTTGAAAAACAGTGTTCAAACAGGATAAATTTTGGTAAAAGACTATTTATAAGCTATAGTTACTGCATACTTATAAAGATTTTTCCAACATATTGCGCGTAACTTATTGAAAAATATAAAAAATATGATTTTTAGCTTTTTATTGGGCAAAGATCCTAACGGAGTGGAGAAGTAGCATGGTGCGTAAGCTGGTCACTTTTATGACAGCCGGGTTGCTGATGATTACACCAATAGCAGCCAATGCGCTGGGATTTGGGGCAATCAAGTTGAACTCAGCCCTCAATGAACGATTTGATGCTGATGTTGAAATATTGTCACCTACCCCTGAAGACATCAGAAGCCTGAAAGTGAACCTGGCATCCCAGGCCGCATTCCTGAGAGCAGGCATCGAACGCACCGCCACCCACAACTCGTTATTCTTCGAAGTTAAACAACGTCCCAACGATACTTACTATATACATATCTCTTCGCGCGGCGCGCTACGCGAGCCTTTCCTGAATTTCCTGCTGGAAATGGCCTGGAAAAACGGCAGAATGTTGCGCGAGTACACGGTACTGCTTGATCCGCCGGCCTTGAAACAGCAAGCCGCACAGCAACCCGCCGTGATCGAAACCCCTGCGACTGCCGAGCCTGAAGCGGTTGCGCAGGCCGAGGCACCGGCCGAGCCGTTTGCTCCGGCGCCACTGGCTCAGCCTGCTGTTGAGACACCCGCTGAGGAAATGGCCAGCGGTGAACAATTTCCACGCGTTGACCTGACCGAATATAAAGAAACAGGCGCCGAGGAGGCCCCGCAGCCAGTTGTCAGCCAGGAACCACCGCCTGCACTAAAACACGAAGCCGCGCCGCCAGCAGAGCCAGCCGTGGTGGCAGAACCGGAGCCTGCGCCTCTGCCTGAGCCAACAGCCGGTGACATGGTTGCCGCAAGTGAACCCTTTGCCGAACAGCAACTGTTCCCGACCATCCCGCTGACCCCATATGGTGAAGAGCCGGCCGCTACCGAGATGACCGGCGAACTCGATTATGGCATCACCAGTAAAAACGATAACCTGTGGAACATTGCCGAGAAAATGCGTCCCGGCGAAGACGTCTCCATTTACCAGGTGATGATGGCCCTGGTGCAGGCCAACCCGGATGCTTTCGTGGATGGTAATGTTCATCGCTTGAAGGTGGGCCATGTATTACGGATTGATGATCCATCCTTGTTCTCGGCCATGACCAAGCAACAGGCCGCCAATGAATACCAGCTTCAAACCAGTGAATGGAACGAGTATCGCCAGGCGGCGGCAGGTCGCGTGAGTGAACAACCCGTTATCGCAACCCAGGTTGAATCAGAAACAGCTATCGCGGCACCTGACTCAAAAGGCGAACTCACGCTGGCCTCACCAGAAGGCAGTGAGCTGAAATCGGGTGCCGGGGTATCAGAAGATGCCATCAGTAATGACCTGGCTACCTTGAAAGCCGAACTGGACCAGATGCGCGAGCAGGCCAGTACCACCCAGGGCCGTAACGAGGCACTCAATACCCGCATTCGCGAACTGGAAGATCAGTTAGCCGAGATGCAGCGCACCATCTCTATCAAAGACGATGAGCTGGCTGTGTTACAGCAACAGTTAAAAGAGCTCAACCAGCAACCGGTGGTAACGCCTGAGGCTGAACCAGAACCACAAGCGGCTGAGGAAGCTGCACAAGCGGAAGTAGTTGAAGAAGCCACCGAGGCTGCAGGACAAGCCGAGGCAGAAGTAAGCCCGGCGGCCGAGGTCACAGAGGCGCCTGCGGAAGAGATGACCGAAGAGCCCAAGGCCGAAGAGCCCAAGGCCGAAGAGGCGGTTGCTGAAACAGAAGCACAACCTGCACCCGCTGAGGAATCTCCGGTTGCTATCGCAGACCGCATTGCCAAAGAGGAAGCCGCAAAACCTGCCCCGGCTAAAAAACCGGCACCTGCCAAAGAAGAAGGTGTGATGGACATGGTCATGGGGATGCTGGGTGAAGCCGGCAAGGTGGCGTCCAATATAGGTGCCGCGATTGGCGGTGTGCTGGGTGGCGGGATGACGATGTATATTGTCATCGGAGCCGTGGCGCTGATTTTGCTTGCCTCGTTAATCGTCTTCAAACGCCGCAAGCAGGGTGAAAACTTCCAGGAGAGCATTCTTAAAGGTACGCCATCGGCGGCACCGGCCAGTGGCAGTGACGTGCCCTCCGCAGACCTGGCGGTATCGGAAGAATCCTCATTCTTAAGTGACTTTGCGGTCAGTGGTGCTGGTGCTATCCAGGCCGAGGATTCAGAAGTTGATCCGCTCACCGAAGCCGATGTATTTATGGCCTATGGCCGCTACGAAGCAGCGGAAGAACGTTTGCAGGAAGCTATCCAGTCTGAGCCGGATCGCCAGGAACTGAAACTCAAGCTACTCGAACTCTATAACACGACCCAGAACGCGTCGGCCTTTGAAAATACCGCTGAAGATATCTATGCCAGCCTGGGTGGTAACGCCGCGGGTAACCCGACCTGGGAGAAGGTGGTTGCTCTCGGTAAACAGATCTTACCGGACAACCCGCTGTTCAGTGGCGAGATTCTTGCCAGCGAAGAAACTGCTGCATCGGCACCAGCACAGCAAGAGAAAAGCGCGGAACTTACCGATAGCCAGGTGATGGATATTGGCCTGGAAACAGGTGCATTTAATACCGAAGACTTCAGTGCTGCCGATGTGGGAACAGAAACGACGGAAAGCAGTGCCGTGGATGAGTTTGATTTCAACCTGGACTCAGAAATGAGTGGCGAGCAAACAGCACAACCCCAGGAAGAACCCGCTGCAATGGATTTCGATCTGGATCTGGGTGAATCAACAGGAGAAATCGAAGCGCCTGCTTCAGCTGAAGCACCCGCCATGGAAGCAAGCGAAGACATGGACTCGCTGGATTTCGATCTTGACCTGGGCGAGTCGACTGAGACGCCGGCCGCAGAAGCAGAACCCAGTGATGATATGGCATCACTCGATTTTGACCTGGACCTGGGTGAAACAACAGCAGAAGTCGAAGCACCGGCAGAAGCGGCGCAACCTGCCGAAGAAGCTGGCGGGCTGGATTTTAACCTGGACATGGATACCGGTAGTGCCGAACAAGCCGCCGAGGATGAAGAGGAAACCGATAGCACCATGATGATGGATGTCGGAGAAGGCCTTGAGTTAGACCTTGGTGAGGAAGACACAAGCAAGCAATCCGAATCAATGGATATGGGGCTTGATGCTTCCGATGCGACTGATTTTGATATGCCATCGGAAGGTGATGAGGTGGGTACCAAGCTGGACCTGGCAAAAGCCTATATCGATATGGGTGATCCGGAAGGCGCCCGCAGTATCCTTGATGAAGTACTGGATGAAGGTAACGACCAGCAAAAAGCTGAAGCCGAGCAGTTGATGCAACAAATTGCCTGATGCATCCGGTAATAAGGATCGCCAGCTTTCTGGTTATCGCTGTTTCACTTGCACAGCTAAACCATCAGAAACTCATAACAGCAGCAATCATCTTGCTGCTGTTGTTTTTTATACAGCTTTCATTTCATCATTTCGTAAAAACAATGAAACTGGTGTATCGCTTGCGCTGGCTATTTGTTTCTATCCTTATAATTTATGCATGGTTTACGCCTGGGACGTTGTTGATTCCCCAATGGGGTGATTTTTCGCCGTACAAGGAGGGCATGATTACCGGGTTGATGCGTATCAGTGCATTGATCATGATTTTGCTGTCCGTCAGTCTCCTGGTGCTTAACCAAACCCGCAATGAACTGATCAGTTCGATCTACTGGTATTGTCGGCCATTATCCCTGCTTGGTGTTTCAAGAGAACGCCTGGCTGTACGGTTACTGCTAACCATGGAATCAGTCAATAGACTGGAAGCAAAGTGGTTAAAAACTGCGGATAATATTGATCAGCGAAATGCCACTCTTCAAAATCGCTATCAGCGTATAATAGAACTATTCGGGGACGTGGTCGAAACCGGTGAAACAGATAAGCTGAAAACCCTTTCCTTTTCACTACAGGCCGCCCCTCGTTGGTATCAATGGTTTATTCCTTTTTTGCTAGCATTGCTATTTTATACTGTGTAACTGGTAATATTGTTATGAGAATCGCGGCAGGTATTGAATACGATGGTCGTCCCTATTGTGGCTGGCAGTACCAGGACCATTCACCATCCGTACAGGAGGAAGTTGAAAAAGCTTTTAGCAAAGTGGCTAACCATGATGTGCGCGTCATTTGCGCGGGTCGAACAGATACCGGTGTGCATGGTACCGGGCAGGTCATTCATTTTGATACAGAAGCTCAACGTAGTGAATACTCCTGGCTGCGTGGTAGTAATACGAATCTGCCAGCTTCTGTATCAGTACAATGGGTAAAACAGGTTGATAATGAATTTCACGCCCGCTTTAGTGCATTACAACGTGCTTACCGTTACGTGATATGTAACCGGGCAGAACGCACTGCGGTGTTCAATGGCCTGGTGACCTGGAATCATGTGCCTCTGGAACTGGCGCGTATGCAGCAAGCGGCAAAATACCTGCTGGGTGAACATGACTTTTCCTCCTTTCGAGCAGCCGGTTGCCAGGCCAAAAGCCCGGTCCGTACCATTCACCAGTTGGAATTAACACAGCAACAGGAATTTATTGTGATTGATATCAGGGCCAATGCTTTTTTACATCACATGGTACGTAATATTGCCGGCGTATTGATGGCAATTGGTTGTGGTGATGCTGAACCTGAATGGGCGCGTGAAGTTCTCGAGCACCGGGACAGGAAACTGGGCGGAGTTACCGCGCCACCATCAGGACTATACCTGACCCAGGTTGTATACCCTGAAGAGTTTGCTATACCATCAAGCCAATTAAGGCTGTTTATCTAGTCACCGCATTCCAATCGGCTCAGGACAATGTTATGGCGAAAAACAAATCGATTTCACTAGTGCTGGGAAGCGGTGGCGCGCGTGGCCTGGCACATATCGGGGTTTTACGCTGGCTGGATGAGCATGACTACAAGATAGAGACAATTTCAGGTTCTTCCATGGGCGCACTGATCGGTGGTATTTATGCTGCAGGTAAACTGGAAACCTATACAAAATGGGTCTCTGCGCTCGATAAAAGCGATGTTTTCAGCTTGCTGGATTTTGCTTACAGTCGTTCCGGGTTATTCAGTGGCGACCGCCTGATGGGTAAACTTAAGGAATTACTCGGCGATATTGATATCGAGGATTTACCGTTGTCTTTTACCGCCGTCGCCTGTGATCTGGAAGCCAGGAAAGAAGTGTGGCTAAAGGAAGGTTCACTGTTTGACGCTATTCGTGCTTCTATTTCTATCCCGACTATATTTACACCTATCAAATACAAAGGTCGTTTGCTGGTGGATGGTGGCCTGCTCAACCCGATCCCTATTGCGCCAACCATGAGTGATCTTACCGACATGACCATCGCGGTCGACCTGAGTGCTAAAAGCGAAGACAATATCTTTAAAGGCACTATATCCGAGAACCATGATGAGCCGGACAATCATTACATCTCAACGATAAAAGATTATATCGATACGATCCGGGAAAAGTTTCATAGTAGTGAAAAAAAGGAAAAACAAATTGATGCTTTCAGGATTTTAATGCTGTCTGTCGAATCCATGCAAAACTCAATTTCACGCTTCAAGCTGGCCTCTTATCATCCTGACTATATTGTCGATATTCCTGAAAATGCCTGTGCGATTTTTGATTTTCATCGTGCCCGGGAAATGATCCAGCTGGGCTATGAACGTGCCGAAAAAAGTCTTGGTCACCTGGATAAGACCGGTAACTGATACGGTTTTATTTGTATCGCTGCGGATGGAAGCCCGAGCTAAGTTACTGTAAAATATACGGCTTCGCTTGTTAGTGTAGGCTTGCCTGTGTATCAACGTACGCGCGTTAAAATTTGTGGAATTACCCGCCGTGAAGACGGGGTCAATGCGGCCCAACTGGGCGCGGATGCCATTGGCCTGGTATTTTACGCCCAGAGCCCACGTTATGTGAGTCGCACCATGGCGCGCACCATTGTCGAAGCGCTTCCCCCCTTCGTTACGACCGTGGGGTTATTTATCGACGCGACCGCCGAAGAAGTGCATGAAACCCTGAAGGTGGTGCGCCTGGACCTGTTGCAATTCCATGGTGACGAGTCACCGGCGTATTGCGAACAATTCGGCATGCCTTATCTCAAGGCGCTGCGCATGCGTGACAATGTCAATGTATCGGCTTTTGCCCAGGAACATTTCAATGCGGCCGGAATCCTGCTGGATACCTATCAGCAGGGGCTGGCAGGGGGAACCGGTAAAACCTTTGATTGGTCAACGGTGCCCGATGACGTGCCCTTACCGCTGGTACTGGCCGGCGGTTTAAATGCGCAAAATGTGGCACAGGCGATCGACACGGTTCACCCCTATGCCGTGGACGTCAGTGGCGGGGTGGAAACACAAAAGGGGATCAAGGATCCTGAAAAAATGTCAGCTTTTTTAAAAGAGGTATATCGCGTTGGCTAAATATAATTTGCCCGATGAGCGAGGTCACTTTGGTCCTTACGGCGGCAAGTTCGTCGCCGAGACCTTGATGGGGCCCATCGAAGAACTGCGCCAGGCGTATGAAAAATACATGCTGGATGAGGACTTCCTCAAGGAACTGGACTGGGAACTTCAACAGTACGTGGGACGCCCCTCGCCGTTGTATTTTGCTGAACGCTGGAGCCGGGAACTGGGTGGTGCCAGGATTTATCTGAAACGAGAAGACCTGAATCACACTGGTGCCCACAAGGTGAATAACACCGTTGGCCAGGCCTTGCTGGCCAAGCGTATGGGCAAAACCCGTATTATTGCCGAAACCGGTGCAGGCCAGCATGGGGTGGCCAGTGCCACGGTCGCGGCGCGCCTGGGGCTGGAATGCGTGGTGTACATGGGCGCGGAGGACATTGAACGCCAGGCCATGAATGTATATCGCATGAAATTGCTTGGCGCGGAAGTGGTGCCGGTCACCTCCGGTTCGCGAACCCTGAAAGATGCGCTCAACGAAGCCATGCGTGACTGGGTGACCAACATTGATAATACCTTCTATATCATCGGTACCGTGGCCGGGCCACACCCGTATCCTGCCATGGTGCGGGATTTCCAGGCGGTGATTGGCCGTGAGGCACGCGAACAAATTCAGCAACATGAAGGGCGCATGCCGGATGCGCTGGTGGCCTGTGTCGGTGGTGGTTCCAATGCCATCGGCCTGTTTTACCCGTTCATCGATGACACGGATGTTTCCATGTATGGCGTGGAAGCCGCCGGTTACGGGCTGGAAACCGGTGAACATGCGGCACCCTTGTGTGCCGGGAAGCCCGGTGTCCTGCATGGCAACCGTACTTATCTGATGGAAGATACCGACGGCCAGATTATCCATACCCATTCGATTTCGGCGGGACTCGATTATCCCGGCGTTGGACCGGAACATGCCTGGCTCAAGGATTCTAAACGCGCCAATTACGTGGCGGTGGATGATAAAGAAGCCCTGGATGCGTTTCATGATTTGACTCGTATCGAGGGCATCTTGCCGGCGCTGGAATCCAGTCATGCACTGGCTTATACCAAGAAACTGGCGCCCACCATGGGCAAGGATGAAATCATTATCGTCAACCTGTCAGGTCGCGGTGACAAGGATATTCACACGGTCGCCAATCACGAGGGTATCGAGTTATGAGTCGTATTGAAGCCCGTTTTGCGGCGCGTAAGGGCGAAGGCCGTAAGGTCCTGATCCCCTATATTACGGCGGGTGATCCGCAACCGGATGTCACGGTCAATTTAATGCATGCCATGGTCCTGGCAGGTGCCGATATCATTGAACTGGGCATCCCGTTCTCTGATCCGATGGCCGAGGGCCCGGTTATCCAGAAGGCCATGGAACGAGCGCTGATCAACCACGTCAGCCTGCATGATGTGCTGGAGATGGTGAAAGCCTTCAGGCAGCAGGACAATGATACCCCTATAATACTTATGGGTTATTTGAACCCGGTCGAGGTCATGGGGTACGAGCAGTTCGCCAGCCAGGCCGCTGAAGCGGGTATAGATGGTATCCTGACCGTGGATATGCCGCCCGAAGAGGCCAGGGACTACATCAGCGCCATGCAGGCCCATGGTCTGGACTGTATTTTCCTGGTCTCGCCAACCACCGATGAAGCGCGTATCGAGACGGTTTGTCAGGCCGGTAGCGGCTTCATTTACTACGTGTCACTGAAAGGCGTCACCGGGGCCGGCAATCTGGACATAAATGAGGTCACAGAGCGCGTTTTGGCGATTCGCAGGTTGACAGATTTGCCAGTGGGAGTAGGCTTTGGTATCAAGGATGCCGAATCCGCAACGCGCATTGCAGCAACCTCTGACGCGGTAGTGGTGGGGAGTGCCATCGTCCGCAAAGTTGAAGAAAATACCGATTCGGCCGATAAAATTAACCAGGCGGTGAGTGGGCTTTTGACTGAAATCCGCTCGGCGCTCGATGCCATGTAATGCAGGCGAATACGGAACAGAATAACGATTAACAGGATGGGTTTGCCATGAACTGGTTTACCAAATTATTACCAACAAGTATCCGGACCGAAGGCGGTAGCAAGAAAGCGGTCCCGGAAGGGTTATGGACCAAGTGCGGTTCCTGTAATGCCGTGCTTTACCGTGCGGACCTGGAACGTAACCAGGACGTCTGTCCCAAATGCGATCACCACATGCGCATCAATGCGCGACGGCGCCTGGACGGGTTTCTCGATACAGAAGGTCGCGTCGAAATCGGTAGCGAGTTGAAACCGGTCGATGCCCTGAAGTTCAAGGATCTCAAGAAGTACAAAGATCGCCTGTCGCAGGCACAAAAAGCAACCGGTGAAGATGATGCGCTGGTGGTGATGAAGGGAACAGTGAAAAATGTTCCCATGGTGGCCGCGGCGTTTGAATTCAAATTCATGGGCGGCTCAATGGGCTCGGTCGTGGGTGAGCGTTTTGTGCGTGCCGTCAATATCTGTCTCGAAGAAAAAATTCCCCTGGTATGCTTTTCCGCCAGTGGTGGAGCGCGGATGCAGGAAGCGCTGTTTTCACTGATGCAAATGGCCAAGACCAGTGCGGCACTGGCACGTATGAACAGGCAAGGTATCCCTTATATCTCGGTGATGACTGACCCGACCATGGGCGGGGTGTCTGCCAGCTTTGCCATGCTGGGTGATATCAATGTCGCGGAACCCAATGCGTTAATTGGCTTTGCCGGCCCGCGCGTGATTGAACAGACAGTACGCGAAACCTTGCCGGAAGGTTTTCAACGCAGTGAATTCCTGCTCGAACACGGCGCCATCGATATGATCATCGATCGTCGTGAGATGCGTGATAAGCTGGCCAGCCTGGTGACCATGATGCAACATAAACCGGCCGCGTAAGATACTCATTTATCGTCAAACCAGGGGCAGTAAATCTACTGCCCCTGTTTATTTCTGAAGACCTCAAGATGCGTTTTAATACCCTGGATGAATGGTTAAGCTGGCAGGAAACTTTACATCCCAGTGAAATAGAGTTGGGACTGGAGCGCATAAAATCTGTTTTTAATCGCTTGCACCCTGAACCGGTTTTACCCCGGGTGATCACGGTTGCCGGTACCAATGGCAAAGGCTCAAGTGTCGCGATGCTGACGGCCATCTATGCCGCCGCCGGTTACCAGGTGGGCAGTTACAGTTCGCCACATATCTCACGTTATAACGAGCGCGTGCTAGTGGGCGGGAAACCCGTTACGGATCAGGCACTTTGCGAGGCATTCGAACGCATTGACCAGGCACGCGGTGAAACCTCGTTAACTTATTTCGAATTCGGCACCCTGGCGGCGCTGGATATTTTTTTACAGCATGCGCTTGATGTCATGATCCTCGAGGTAGGCCTGGGCGGGCGTCTGGATGCGGTAAATATTATTGATGCGGATGTCGCCCTGATTACCGCCATTGGCCTGGATCATGTGCAATGGCTTGGTGAGGACATTGAATCCATTGCCAAAGAGAAAGCCGGGGTCATGCGCAGTGGTAAAGCGGTAGTATCCAGTGGCAAAAAAGCGATAACCACGCTTGCCAGTTGTGCCGCTCAAGCAGGGGCAAAACTGTACCAGGTCGAACAGGACTTTAGTTATGAACTGGTCGGCAAGCCGGGTAATCAGACCTGGCACTGGCGCTCAGCCAACCAGCAACGCACCGCGTTGCCTTTACCGGCGTTGTTTGGTGAACACCAGCTGGCGAATGCAGCCGGTGTCTTGATGGTTATCGCGTTACTGGCTGAGAACCTGCCGGTTAGCCAGGCGGCTGTCCGGCAAGGCTTGATCTCAGTGCAACTGGCCGGGCGTTTCCAGGTGATCCCCGGTGAACCGCTTATCATTCTTGATGTCGCACATAATGTCGATGCCATGAAACAGTTGGCAAAGCAATTACAGCAGTATCCTTGCCCGGGACGCAGCCTGGCTGTGCTGGGCATGTTGTCCGACAAAGATATACCGCAAGCCCTGGCCGAAGTGGTTTCGTGTTTCGATGAGTGGTTTATCGCACCGCTGCCGACAGCCCGGAGTGCTTTGCCTGAGACCCTTGAGGCGGCATTGCAGTCCTGTCACAACAGCAGGCCAGTACAACATCATGATACTGTTATGGCTGCTTTACAGGCAGCAAAACAGGCTGCAGGAAAACAGGACAGGCTCGTGGTGTTCGGCTCGTTTTATACAGTAGCGCAAGCTGTGCCGTAACCTTTATAATAACGTGATATTGACATTCGGCTACTCGGAGTTGTTGTGGACGAAAACAGAATCAAGCAACGTATCATTGGCGCCATTGTGCTGGTTTCATTGGCGGTGATTTTTATTCCGATGATTCTTTCCGGTGGACGTGAACAGAGTATGCCCTTGTTTGGCAGCCCGGTACCTTCCAAGCCTGATAATATTACCGATATCAAGGTGCTGGAGTTCGAGAACAAACCGGCGCCACCAGAGCCTCGCAAAGTGATTCGCAGCCCGGTCGACGAGCACACCAGGGCGGATGATCTGCCTGTCGAGGCCCCCGTCAAGGAAACCCAACATCCGCAAAAAAATAGCGCCTTAAAGACTCAAAAAGCCCCCGCCGTCACGCAGGACGAAGCCGCTAAAGCCTGGGCGGTACAGGTGGGCAGTTTTACCCAAAGCAGTAACGCACTCAAGCTCAAGGAACAGCTGATCAAGAAAGGATACCCGGCATTTGTAGAACAGCTGGTGATGCATAACAAAACCACGTACCGGGTCAGGGTAGGGCCCGAGGTTCGCCGTGACGATGCCATCCAGCTGCAAAAGCAAATCGAGCAAAAAATGAACATCAAGGGCCTGGTTGTCAGCCATCCCTAGGCTGAATTAATAGCTATTACCGCAGGACGGCTTTTGCTAGAATTCACTTTTAAGACGAGCATGAGTTAGCCATGATAGGCGTTGATTACGCGATCCTTGCCATAATTCTACTTTCTGCTTTCATTAGCCTGATCCGGGGTTTTGTTCGAGAAGCGCTGTCATTGGTGGGCTGGGTACTGGCATTCTGGGTTTCCCTCACCTTTTCGGGTGGTTTCTCCGAATTAATCAAGTCGTCCGTTGAAGATGTCACTCTGCGACTGATTGTTGCCTTTATCGCCCTGTTTGTAATGACCCTGATTGTGTCAAGCGTGATCAATTTTTTCGCGGTCAAGCTGGTGCATCGTACCGGTTTAAGCGGAACAGATCGTTTCCTGGGCGTGGTTTTCGGATTTTTACGTGGCGCATTGCTGGTTTCTGTCTTAGTGTTATTGGCAGGCCTGACCACGTTGCCCAGGGAAAGCTGGTGGGATCAATCGCTATTCCTGTTTCGTTTCGAGGCCATTGCTGTGTGGCTGCGGGACTTTCTACCATCCGGCATTGCCAGTAACTTTTCTTACTAGCAGCCGATATCGTTTTACTGAAGCTTTAAAGAGGAAACAGACATATGTGCGGGATTATCGGTATTGTTGCCAAGTCACCGGTTAATCAGATGCTTTATGATGGTTTGACGGTATTACAGCATCGCGGACAGGATGCGGCCGGCATTGTTACCAGTGAAAATCATCGTTTGTTTCTGCGTAAAGCCAACGGCATGGTAAGGGATGTTTTTCATACCCGTCATATGCTGCGCCTGAAAGGCAACATGGGTATCGGGCATGTACGTTATCCCACCGCGGGTTGTTTTTCTTCCGCCGAAGCCCAGCCGTTTTATGTGAATTCCCCCTTTGGCATCACCCTGGCCCATAACGGTAATCTCACCAATGCCGAAGATCTGAAACGGGAATTATTTATCCAGGATCGACGTCATATCAATACCGACTCGGATTCAGAAGTGTTGTTAAATATTTTTGCCCACGAACTGGATAACAGCGCAAAACTTAAAATTACCCCCAGTGATATATTCAATGCGGTAAAAGGCGTGCATCAACGTTGTCGGGGTGCCTATGCAGCGGTAGCCATGATCAACGGTGATGGCATGGTGGCCTTTCGTGATCCCCATGGTATTCGCCCGGTCGCGTTTGGTCGTCGCCAGACAGAGCAGGGCATGGAATACATTGTGGCTTCGGAAAGCGTCGCCATCGATGCGCTGGGTTTTGAACTGGTCAGGGATATTGCGCCCGGTGAAGCCGTTTATATTGACGCTGCCGGTGCATTACATACTGCGCAATGCGCCGAGCATGCTGAATTGACACCTTGCATATTCGAACATGTTTATTTCGCGCGTCCTGATTCGATTATCGACGGCGTGTCGGTGTATAAAGCCCGTTTGCGCATGGGTAAGTACCTGGCCGAAAAGATCCAGCGTGAGTTTCCCGACCACGATATTGATGTGGTGCTGCCGATTCCCGATACCAGCCGGACATCAGCACTGGAATTATCCTATGCCCTGAACGTCAAATACAGCGAGGGCTTTATCAAGAACCGATACATTGGCCGTACCTTTATCATGCCCGGGCAAAAGCAGCGCAAAAAATCCGTGCGCCAGAAGTTGAACGCCATTGAGCTGGAATTTAAAGGTAAGAACGTGCTCCTGGTCGATGATTCGATCGTTCGTGGCACCACTTCCAAGCAAATCATTCAAATGGCACGCGAGGCGGGAGCCAACAAGGTATACTTCGCTTCGGCTGCGCCACCGGTCCGATATCCGAATGTCTATGGTATCGACATGCCGGCGGCGGAAGAGTTAATCGGGCATGGGCGTGATGAAAAACAAATTGCCGAAGCGATTGGCGCCGATCGGCTGTTTTACCAGGACCTGGATGATCTGATCGAAGCGGTACGCAAAAAAGTGCCCGGCATTACCCGTTTCGACACCTCGGTATTCAACGGTGAATATGTCACCGGCGACATCAATGAGAGTTACCTGGCGCGCATCGAAGCATTACGGAATGACGAAGCGCGTAAAAGCAGTGATAAAGATAACGAAGTGGTGGAAATTTACAACAACGCCTAGCCCGTCACGCAGGCACGACTGGTTGACAAAAGCGGTTTGATTGCCTAATCTACACCCAATGCGCCGATTTGAGTTTCAGCTTGCGGGCGCTTTATAAATACAGCTAAAGCGTGCCAAGCCTGCTTTAGCCAAAGCGGGTTTTTTTATGCCCGCGTTTCCTGTACAAAAGCATCTAGGAGACGAGTATGAGTAATAACAAACAGATTGATGAAGCCGGCTTTGAAACGCTGGCCATCCGTACGGGTATCCACCGTACCCCGGAAGGTGAGCATTCGGAGCCGATCTTTGCCACTTCCAGCTATGTGTTTGCCAGTGCTGCTGAGGCTGAGGCACGTTTTAAAGGTGAGTCACCGGGAAATATCTATTCACGCTTTACCAATCCGACGGTGCGCAGTTTCGAGGAACGACTGGCGGCACTGGAAGGCGGTGAACGTTGTGTTGCCACTGCATCCGGGATGTCAGCGATTCTAAGTACCTGCCTGAGCCTGTTAAAAGCGGGCGACCATATCGTGTCATCCAACGCGATTTTTGGCAGTACGGTCGTGCTGTTCAACAAGTACTTGAAACCGTTTGATGTTGATATCAGTTTCGTGCCGCAAACTGACTTGCAAGCATGGCAGAACGCGATTAAACCCAATACCCGGCTACTGTTCCTGGAAACGCCTTCCAACCCACTTACCGAGATCGCGGATATCAAGGCGCTGGCGGAACTGGCGCACGACAATGACTGCCTGCTGGTGGTGGATAATTGTTTCAGTACCCCGGCGCTGCAGCAACCATTGAAACTGGGTGCGGATATTGTTATCCATTCCGCCACCAAGTACATCGACGGGCAGGGGCGTTGTGTCGGCGGCGCGGTCGTGGGTAATAATGAGCTGGTAGGTGAACATGTATACGGCTTCCTGCGCACCGCCGGCCCGACCATGAGTCCGTTCAACGCCTGGGTCTTCCTCAAGGGACTGGAGACCCTCAAGCTGAGAATGAATGCCCACAGTAACAGTGCCCTGCAGCTGGCAACTGCGCTGGAGGCGCATCCCAATGTTGAGCGTGTTTATTATCCCGGCTTGCCCAGCCATCCGCAGCATGAACTGGCAAAACAGCAGCAAAGCGGTTTTGGCGGCATCGTGGCGTTTGAAGTCAAGGGCGGTAAATCGGCCGCCTGGAAGGTGATCGATAATACGCAATTCCTTTCGATTACCGCGAACCTTGGTGACAGCAAGAGCACGATTACCCACCCGGCCACCACCACCCATGGACGTTTGACTGACGAGGAGCGGGCGCAAGCGGGTATCAGTGATGGCCTGATAAGAGTGGCTGTTGGCCTGGAAGATATTGAAGATATCAAGCAGGATATTTTTCGAGGTTTATAGAAAAAACCGGGCATCTGCCCGGCTTTTTTTGCTTAAAAAATGCTCATCTTATAAATTGAACAGGTTAATCATACAAGGACTGTTCTGATTCCAGGTTTGCAGCATTTTTCTTGATATTTGTTATGCCAGCTAATCCAACAAACAATCAAAAAGCCATCGTGTTCGTGCATGGTATCTGGATGAAAGGTTTCGAGTTCTTGTATCTCGCCTACCATCTGAAGAAACGGGGCTACCGTATCTACCTTTTTACCTACCCGAGTTTGTTCAAAACACCCGAAGAGAATGCTGATAACCTGAACCGTTTCGTCTCCAGGATCAAGGAACCGCAAATCCACTGGGTAGCCCATAGCCTGGGGGGGATCGTACTGAGCCACTTCTTTAAAAAGTACCCACTTGCCCAGCAGGGAAAGGTGGTGATGATAGGTACGCCTATAAATGGAAGTGCCGTGGCCAATTACTTTGCCAGGCGCAAATGGCTAAGATGGTTGCTTGGGCGAGCTACCGAGCAGGGCTTACTAGGAAACATCCCTGCCTGGCATGCTTCGCGACAACTCTGCATGATTGCCGGCAATCGCGGTATCGGCATCGGTATGTTCCTGGCGAAAAGCGTGATGCAAAAAATGCATGATGGCACGGTAAATTTATCTGAAACCACGTGTGAATCATGCCAGGAATATTACGTTGTCCCGCATGGTCACTTTGCAATGTTATGGTCAAAACAGGTGTTGCACAGGATTACCGGTTTCCTGTCCGGGCATAACAATGATTTTCAGAAATCGAAATCATAGAGACTACGTAGCAGCTCTTTAGTCGTGTGATTGATATTCATTGTTGTCGCTTGTTGACGATCAACCCAGGCGGCCTCCAATGCGTCATCATCGGCTTGCGGTTCACCTTCCAGGTAACCGGCTTCCAGGTCAATAATCACGTAATGAAACAGCAAGTTACCCTGCTTGTCTTTGTCGATCAGGTCAAAGGAATAAACCGGTTGACCGGCTTTTATTTTAACTCCGGTTTCTTCAAGTATTTCCCTTTCCGCGGCCTGTTGTAGTGTTTCGCCAGGCAGGATACGCCCCCCCGGTATTGCCCATTCATTCGCGCAGGGTGGGTTTTTACGTTTAACCAGCAGAACGGCGTTATCATGAAAAACAACTGCACCAATCCCAACAACGGGCTGAGTAACATGTGACATAAAAAATCCCTCGGAGTAGCGAGGGATATAATAAAAGATCGAAGAGGAGGTTGAAATAAAAATCAGGAATGTATTTTGATTGTATCAAGCTTTGTTTGGTTGATACGGTAATTCCGACGCAAGAACATGATAAGTACCCCGCAGCCACCCAGTAAAATACCGGAAATAAACGACATGAATGAATCAACGGTTGAGATGGCTGCAATCCCTGCGCCGACATACAAAACCGGCATCGATTCATAGACAAACTTTGGTAACATCATGATTTTCCTCCTTGCTGAATTTCGCGCGATTCCCATAAATGTAAATGATTATTATTGTTTATAGTTGCTAAAAATAATTCGTCAAATGAAATGGAAAGGTTTTTAACATCGTTAATAGTAAGGTAATCTATAACTTCTTGGTTTTTAATGAGTTGAGCAAAAATGCGTGACACGCTTTTAGACTGCTTCCAAAAGACGTTACAAATGATCCATGGTGAGCATTGTGTACAACAGGCCCTCGCTCAACATCCGATAAGCGAAAAACAATGCAATGTAGTGGCGATTGGCAAAGCCGCGCAGGCGATGGCGCAGGGTGCAGAAAAAGTGCTGGCCAAAAACCTGATGAACGGTTTGCTGATCACCAAGCATCAGCACAGTGATAGTGGCGCCTTGTCAAGTTGCTGGCAATGCCATGAAGCCTCACATCCTGTGCCTGATGAAACGAGCCTGGCAGCAGGCCGTTACTTACTCGAGTTCATTGAAACGCACGATGATTTACCGATTTTATTCCTGATATCCGGTGGTGCTTCATCATTGGTTGAGGTGCTACCCGCGCATATCAGCCTTGCGCAATGGCAAGCATTGAATAACTGGTTACTGGCAAGCGGGTTGGATATTTCTAGTATCAATAGCGTGCGTAAAACGGTTTCCGGTATCAAGGGGGGCAAGTTACTCGGCTATCTCCACGATCGGGATATCCACGCATTGATGATCTCTGATGTGCCGGGGGATCAGGTTCATGTTATTGGCTCGGGTTTATTGTTTAACGTAGCCCATGAGCAAACCCTAAACAGCAACATCAAGATGCCCGATTGGATCAACGATCTTATCGACAACCCGGACCGTTCTGGAATCAATACAGTACAAGGGCAACTGGCCAGCCAGCAAATCATCGCCAGTAATCGCCTGGCCATGCAATCGGCGGCCGACATAATGCGTCAGGCAGGATACCCGGTTTATTGGCATGATGAATTCTTTGGTGGTGACACCGGGCAGACTGCAGCTGAGCTGGCAAACTACCTGCAAAATGATGCTGAACCAGGTTTTCATATATGGGGAGGGGAAACCACCATGATCTTGCCGCAAAAGCCGGGGCGGGGGGGCAGAAATCAACACCTGGCACTGGCGGCGGCCTATGCCCTGGCGGGTAACGAACAGGTCACGCTTCTGGCTGCGGGTACGGATGGGACGGATGGCCCAACCGAAGATGCGGGTGCTATTGTTGATGGAGGTACGATCGCGCGCGGTCAACTGGCCGGTCTCGAGGTTGAAGAGCACCTGACACATGCAGATTCAGGCCGGTTTCTCGAGGCCAGCGGTGATTTGCTCTATACCGGGCCGACCGGCACCAATGTCATGGACCTGGTGATGGCGATAAAAACAGCGAAAACAGCATGAATTTCAACGCGCGGCAGGGCAGATTTGATAAAATGACCACATGTCTCGTTCACACAACCTCTACAAGCTGGCCAAAGACTGCCTGCTTGAAACCAGTCCGGCAAAAAAAGTCAGCCTGACCAGGCAAACGGTCGAATCATGGGCACAGGGTGAATTACAGCGCAGCGAGTTTCCGATCGATGAGATCCCTGTTCCCGGGCGACCCGCCAAACCCGAGCTGGTGGCGCCACGCGACCTGCCGCGCCGAAGCCTGCAGACGCCGCAAGGTCATGCGGCACTGATTCATTCCATCTGTCATATCGAGTTTAATGCTATTAACCTGGCCTGGGATGCGGTATACCGCTTTCATTCATTGCCGGATGCGTTTTATACGGACTGGATGAAAGTGGCCAGCGAAGAGGCTTATCATTTTGATTTGCTGAGTCGCCACCTTGAAACATTGGGTTATCAATATGGTGATTTCCCGGCCCACAACGGCTTGTGGGAAGCCGCGGTAAAAACTGCGCATGATCCGTTGGTGCGCATGGCACTGGTGCCACGGGTGCTGGAAGCACGTGGCCTGGATGTGACCCCTGGCATTGTTGATAAACTGCGCAGCGCCAATGACCTGCGCGCCGTTGAGATTCTTGATATCATCCACCGGGATGAAGTCGGGCATGTTGAGATTGGTTCGCGCTGGTTCAAATATTTATGTGAACAACGTGGTTTAGCCGTCGAGTCCACTTTCCAGCAGTTGCTGGAAGAATACATGCAAGGCCAGATCAAGGGGCCTTTAAACCGGGCATCACGCCTGAAAGCGGGTTTTTCAGAAGCAGAGCTGGATTATCTTGAAGGTGTAGGATAATTAAACTGAATGTTCAGAGGTTAGAATTATATGCGACTTATTAAAGTCTTGGTGGTAGCGGTTGCCGGTCTCATGATTATTGCCTGCAGTAAAGATGAGCCCGCTGACATTAAAGTGGTGTTTGTTGAACAGGAACCGGGTGTAGAGCCTTACCAAACACGACTGATTGTTACGTCTGATTTCATGCGCTTTGATGATGGAGAAGGTTCGATTGATTTCGTGCTGTTTGATCGTAAAAAGCAGGTTATTTACAGTACCAACAGTGGTGAGCGTACCGTGATGTCGGTAATCGCCAAGCAAACCGAAGATGTGAAACCACCCTTTGAATTAAAACAGGCGGTTAAAAACCTGGGGGCCCTGAAAGATGCACCCCGCATCCAGGACAAAGCACCGCTGCATTACCAGTTTTTGACCAATGATAGCCTTTGTTATGAAGTGATCGCGGTAAAAGGGCTGATGCCCGAGGTGGTCGAGGCGATGCGCGAATTTCAGACGATCCTGGCCAGTGATAGTAAACTGACTTTTCATACCATACCAGCAGACATGCATAATGCCTGTGACATGTCGATGACAACGTTTGCCGCTGGGCGACACCTGGAGTACGGTTTCCCGGTACAGGAATGGACCCCGACGGGTACAGGACGAACGTTGATTGATTTTGATGTTAACTATAAAGCGGATAAAAACCTGTTTGTACTACCGGCTGACTACCAGCTTTACTCGGTACAGGACTACCGGGAAGGCAGGGTCAAATTTGAATAGTCCGGGTTTGACAGCCTGATGCGCTACATACTAGCACATAACCTTCGTGGTCATGCCAGTCAGATAACACGATACGGGTAACCTCCCGAGCATCGATCTTGAAGTGATGAGTATCCGGGCGATGTGTGTGACCGTGAATTAGCTGCGAAACTTGGTATTTGTTCATGGTGGCCACCACT
>JASFOS010000015.1:0-25785 GCA_050116415.1 Thioalkalispiraceae bacterium | reverse complement strand
TTCGGCCGGATCAATACCCATGAAGGTTTTGGAGGTCTGGCAAATTCCCGGCAAGCGCTTGTACAGCACATCCCGGCCGAGATGATCCAGTTTTAGCAACACGTACTCAGCGTTTTTACCGCAACCGCGGCCTTCACGCACTTCGGTGGCAATCGCCCGGCTGACCACGTCACGACTGGCCAGGTCCTTGGCATGCGGCGCGTAGCGTTCCATGAAGCGTTCACCGTCTTTATTGAGCAGATAGCCACCCTCACCGCGCGCGCCTTCGGTAATCAACATGCCGCGCCCGGCAATGCCGGTGGGATGAAACTGGAAAAACTCCATGTCCTGTAACGGGATGCCGGCACGCAATGCCATCGCCATGCCGTCACCGGTATTGATCTTGGCATTGGTATTGGTTCGAAACAGCTGGCCGACGCCACCGGTTGCCAGCAGGGTTGTCTTGGCCTCGATTAATAATGGTTCACCGCTTTCAATTTCCAGGACTAGTGCACCTAATATATAACCCTCATTATCTTTAACCAGGTCAATCGCGAAGTACTCGTCAAAGAAGTGGGTTTTGTTCTTGATGTTCTGCTGGTAAAGCGTATGCAAAATCGCGTGGCCGGTTCTATCTGCGGCCGCACAGGTACGGGCCGCCTGGTCGCCACCGAAATGCTGGCTTTGCCCGCCGAACGGACGTTGATAGATTTTGCCGTTATCCAGGCGCGAAAAAGGGACACCGGCGTGTTCCAGCTCAACCACCAGGTGCGAGGCCGCCCGGCACATATACTCGATGGCATCCTGGTCGCCCAGGTAATCACTACCCTTGATGGTGTCGTACATGTGCCAATGCCAGTTATCGGGCAACACGTTAGCCAACGCCGCGTTCATGCCACCTTGCGCGGCAACCGTGTGGGAACGGGTGGGAAACACCTTGGACACCACTGCCACCTTGGCATCGGCCTGGGCCAGTTGCAGGGCCGCGCGTAATCCACCGCCACCGGCACCGATTACCAGGGTATCAAATTTACGCCGGGCTATACTCACAAGTGCACCACCGACAATAAAATCAGGCTGACCCACAGCGCCATGACAAACAAGGCAACCGCCACGATGACCAGCAACAACAGTCTTAGCGAACCCAGTGCAACATAATCAATGATAATATCGCGCATCCCGACCCAGGCATGAAAAAAAACCGCGTAAAAGAACAATAACACGGCAACATTGACCATCGGCCGGGTAAACAGTGAAAGCCATTGTGAATAATCCAGGCTACCGGTTTGTATTATCAACCAGGTGCTTACGATGACAAGAAAAAGACCGATATAGACCGCGGTCAAGCGTTGCAATAACCAGGCCCTGAAACCGCTGGCCTGCCAGCTCATGGCAATACCATCCTGATCACCAGGCCGAGCGCCAGCAACGACGACAGGATCAGTACCAACCAGGCACTCGCACGTGACGCGCCAAGCTCCTGGCCGATGTTCATATCCATGAACAAAAAGCGAATACCTGCGAGGGTGTGATAGAAAAGCACCGCGCACAGGAAGCTGAAAACCAGCTGTATCACGGGGTGTTCAACAAAGCTGAGTATGGCCTGGAAACCCTCGACACTTTTTAGCGACAAACCCAGTGCATAGATGCATAGGGGTAAAACCAAAAACAGTAACAAACCGGATATACGGTGCAGAATCGAAGCGATGGCCGTGATCGGCATGCTGATTTTAAGCAAATTAAGAAACTTGGGGCGCTTTTCCCTGCTCTTGATATAGTCAGTCATATCGTTTCTGGTTGTTCTTGTCGTTATCCTTACAAGTTTAGTCTATTTGTAAAACGCATCCAGTTGTATAATCAGGTCCTCGATTAGACACCACAATCATAGGGACTTGTATATCCTGTTCCCTCACAATAGTAAATGGGTTTTATCAATGAACACAAGCTGGCAAACACATCTACAACAATCTGGTGCAGATTTCGAAAACCATAACGTAAAAGGCTTTTCGCAGCCTGACAAAGAAAGGCAACAGGTGGCTAATAGCACCATCATTGCCCCGCTCACGCATTACGGCATGATCAGCGCCACTGGCGACGAGGCCGAGGAGTTTCTGCAAAACCAACTCAGCAATGACATCAGGCAGGTCGATGAACATCACAGCCAGTTGAGCAGCTACTGCAGTCCCAAGGGACGCATGCTGGCCAGTTTCAGGATTTTTAAATTCAACGCGCAGATACAAATGCGGCTGCGAACCGACACGCTTGAAGCGACACTGAAACGTTTAACCATGTTCATCATGCGCTCACAGGTGACGCTGGAAGATAACAGCGATCAATTCGCCAGTTTCGGGTTATGCGGCAACGAGGCTGAAAACCTCCTCTCCCGGGCCGGGCTGAGCGTACCTGAAAAGACCAATGACGTCGCCCAAAACCAGGACCTGTGCGTGATTCGCATTCCGGGAACCCGGCCGCGCTTCGAAGTCCATGGTATGCCCGACGCAATCATCACCCTCTGGGATAGCTGCGCCGGGCAGGCAAACCCGGTCGGGACAGGCGCCTGGTTACTGGAGGACATCTGGAGCGGGCTGCCGGATATTTCCGCCAATACGGTCGAGGCCTTTGTACCGCAAATGGCCAACTTGCATGCGATTGGTGGCGTCAGCTTTAAAAAAGGCTGCTATCCCGGCCAGGAAGTGGTGGCACGCATGCAATATCTTGGCAAGCTCAAACGCCGTATGTTCCGGGCACATGTCGATACCGAGCAGCTCCCGCAAGCCGGCGATAATTTATACAGCCCCGCGTCCAGCGACAGTGTCGGCAAAATCGTGACAGCCAGCCTGGCCCCCGAAGGTGGTGTGGACATGCTCGCGGTTTTACAAATCGCCCAGGCTGAACAACACGCCATTCATCTTGGCAGCGCAACCGGGCCACAGCTTGAATTCATTGATTTGCCCTACCAAGTACCGCTGGAGCGGGAAAAGTAACAATATTCAGCAAAACTTAGGTAAAGAATTCCAGGCTGGTGTCGATATAATCCTCAAATAGTAATAAATAATGGAGAACCCCCGCATGTCACTGGAAGAAAATTTCCTTGATAGCCTGTTAAACGACCTGGAAAACGACAAGCTGGTGCTGCCGACGCTTCCGGAAGTCGCCTTGAAAGTGCGCGATACACTGGAAGACGATGATGCCTCACTGATGGATGTCGCCAAGGTCGTGACCACGGATGCCGCTTTATCTGCGCGCCTGATCCAGATTGCCAACAGCCCCCTGTTGCGCGCAGCCAAACAAATCGAAACCGTTGAGGCCGCGGTCACACGCATGGGCGGGGATATGGTGCGAAACCTGGTCACCAGTATTGCCATGGAACAAATGTTCCAGGCCACCTCCGATATCACCGACAAGCGTCTGCGCCGGGTATGGGAACACAGCACCACGGTGGCTGCCATTTCATCGGCGCTGGCCTCGCAGTTTACCAAGCTAAGAGCGGATCAAGCCTTGCTCGCCGGCCTGGTACATGACATCGGTATCCTTCCCATCCTGTCGCGGGCAGAAGATGAACCCGAGTTACTCAATAACGAGGCCTTGCTGGATGGCATTATTCAACGAGCGCACGCCATCGTGGGTGAAGAAATCCTCAAAAAATGGAACTTCCCGCCAGAGATCGTAGCGGTTGCCGCCGAGCATGAAGATTTGACCCGCAACAGTGATAGTGTTGACTATGTTGATGTGGTTACCGTGGCCAACCTGCAAAGCCTGTTGGGTACCGATCATCCGTTAACCAGGGAGGACTGGAGCAACGTACCTGCCTTCAAGAAACTGGGGCTGGAACCTGAAATCAACGTGGTCGATATGGATGAAACCAGTGAAAACATCGAGGCCGTCAAGGCTGCCCTGGGTTAAACGATTTTTCATCCGCTCATAAAAAAAGCCGTCCCGATCGGGACGGCTTTTTGGTTCAGGCCTCGGGGCGCATGTGCGGGAATAACAGTACATCACGTATCGACGGCGAGTCGGTAAACAACATCACCAGTCGATCAATCCCGATCCCTTCACCGGCGGTAGGCGGCATGCCGTGTTCCAGCGCGGTAACGTAATCTTCATCGAAGAACATCGCTTCTTCATCACCGGCATCCTTTTCTTCTACCTGCTTCTGGAAACGTTCCGCCTGGTCTTCGGCATCATTCAACTCCGAGAAGCCATTGGCAATTTCACGTCCGCCGACAAAGAACTCGAAACGGTCGGTGACAAACGGGTCATCATCACTGCGCCGTGCCAACGGCGAGACCTCGGTAGGATACGCAGTAAT
This sequence comes from Thioalkalispiraceae bacterium, assembly GCA_050116415.1. Classification (GTDB taxonomy): domain Bacteria; phylum Pseudomonadota; class Gammaproteobacteria; order UBA6429; family Thiohalophilaceae; genus JARRJY01. Next base: position 21,497 of record JASFOS010000015.1, on the reverse strand, counting down.
AAAGGTGGGATCCATTAAACGATGTTCAACGGTTTTTTCAAATATCTCGATCTGCACCTTGCCCAGGCCATAGTTATCCTTCATCGGGATCTCCAGGCGTTCGGCGATGGCACGCGCCTTGTCCAGGTCATCCAGTTCTGCTTCTGTTATGTCAGGGTTAAAATGCAGAATGGATTGCTTGACCGTCATGCGTGTAAACGGCTTACCAAAGTCATAGGTATCCCCCTGGTATTCAATCAGGGTTTTACCGATCACGTTCTGCGCGATGGAGCGTAACATTTCCTCGGTAATATCCATCAGGTCATGATAGGTGGCATAAGCCTCGTAAAATTCGATCATGGTGAATTCAGGATTATGACGCGTGGATAAACCTTCGTTACGGAAGTTGCGGTTGATTTCGAACACCCGTTCGAAGCCGCCCACGACCAGGCGCTTCAAATAAAGCTCCGGGGCAATACGTAAAAACAAATCCATATTCAGCGCGTGATGATAAGTGGTAAATGGCCGCGCAGTGGCGCCACCTGGAATCACCTGCATCATCGGGGTTTCCACTTCCAGGAAGTTTTTATCCGTCAAAAATTCCCGTATATGACTGATTATTCGTGAACGCATCTGGAAAGTTTGACGCGACTCCTCGTTCATGATCAGGTCCAGGTAACGCTGTCGATAGCGAATTTCCTGGTCAGATACGCCTTTAAATTTTTCCGGCAAGGGTCGCAGTGCCTTGGTTAGCAGGCGGATGCTGTCGACCTTGACTGACAGCTCACCCTTGTTGGTTTTCATCAGCAGACCTTCACCACCGATGATGTCACCCAGGTCCCATTTTTTAAACTGTTCGTTATAGACGCCTTCCGGCAGATCATCGCGTGCCACGTAGAACTGGATGCGACCTGACATATCCTGCACGGTAGCAAAACTGGCTTTACCCATGACACGCTTGAGCATCATGCGGCCAGCTACGCTGACACGCACCCCAAGTTCTTCCAGTTCTTCCTTGCTCTTGTCGCCATACTCGGCGTGCAATTCACCGGCCATCACGTTACGACGAAAGTCATTGGGAAAGGCCATGCCCTGCTCACGTAACTCGCTGAGTTTACGTCTACGCTCGGCAATCAATTTATTTTCATCTACAGGTTGCTGTTCGCTTTTATCAGTCATTCTCTATCTCTTTACAAACCACTTTTCAAACTGGCCTCGATAAACATGTTAATACCACCATCCAGAACCGCCTGGGTATTACTAGTTTCAACATTGGTACGTAAATCCTTGATGCGAGATTGATCCAGCACGTAGGATCGAATCTGGCTGCCCCAGCCGATGTCAGACTTGGTCTCTTCCATGGCCTGCTTTTCCGCATTCTGTTTTTGTAATTCCATTTCATACAGCTTGGCCTTCAGCTGTTTCATGGCGTTATCTTTGTTCTGGTGCTGGGAACGGCCACTTTGACACTGTACCACGATCCCACTTGGCTCGTGGGTAATTCGAATCGCGGAATCGGTTTTATTGACGTGCTGACCGCCGGCACCGCTGGCACGGTAAGTATCGATACGCAAATCGGCCGGGTTAATTTCTATCTCGATATTGTCATCGATTTCCGGGGAAACAAACACCGAGGCAAACGAGGTATGACGACGGTTACCCGAATCAAACGGTGATTTACGCACCAGGCGATGCACCCCGGTTTCGGTACGTAACCAGCCAAAGGCATATTCACCCGTGAACTTGATGGTGGCACTTTTTATACCGGCCACCTCGCCGGCCGAGACCTCGACCAGTTCGGTATCAAAGCCATTGGCTTCACCCCAGCGCAAATACATGCGCAGCAGCATTTCTGCCCAGTCCTGGGCCTCGGTACCGCCGGAGCCGGCCTGGATATCGAGAAACGCGTTATTGGCATCCATTTCGCCGGAAAACATGCGCTGGAATTCCAGCTGCGCCAGCGAGGCTTCCTGTTGTTCCAGATCAGCGACAACTTCCTGCAGCGTATCTTCGTCATTTTCTTCCGCCGCCATTTCCAGCAATGCTTGGGAATCACTGAGCGCGGTTTCCAGCTGGTTGAGCACATCGACGACCTTTTCCAGGCGTACCCGTTCGCGTCCCAGTTCCTGGGCCTGTTCAGGGTTATTCCAGATATCGGGGTCTTCCAGCTCGCGGATGACTTCGGTCAGGCGTTCATTCTTGGCATCATAGTCAAAGATACCCCCTCAGGGTTTCTGAGCGACCCTGCATATCCTTGATACGAGATTGGATGGCGTTGACTTCCATTGATGGTCCAGCTAACTCGGTAAAAACAAAGCGCGTATCATACACGAGCCCTGCTCGGCTGTGAATTGCCTCTGTAAAATCAGTATCTTGAACTGTTACTGCTCTGGCTGGATATATTCCACCATTAACTGCAGGTTCTGGTTACCCCGAAACTCGTTGACATCGAGCCGGTATGCCAGCTGCACTTGCTCGACCTGCTCGGGCCAGTCTTCATCGGTGGTGTTAAAGGCAATGGCATCATAGCACTGGCTCCCCGAGGGCAGTCGAACCACCAGTTTCAGATGCTTTTCCCCCACGATACGCCGGTTAACCAGTTCAAAAACCCCGTCAAACACCGGCTCTTCGAACTGCTGTCCCCACGGCCCGGCATCTCGCAGCAGCTGGGCCAGTTCCATATCGAGATCAGATTCAGACAGTTCACCGTCCGAGTAGATGGTACCGTACAGTTCATCGCGACCAAGATGCCGGGCGACTTCTTCGGCAAACGCCTGGCGAAAATCCGCCAGGTTGGCCTTCGGCAGACTTAACCCGGCCGCCATGGCATGCCCGCCGAACTTGCTGATCATGGCGGGGTGCCTGGCCGCGATGGTGTCGAGCACATCACGAATATGCACCCCTTTCACCGAGCGCGCCGAGCCTTTCAGGTCACCGTTTTCGTTTTGGGCAAACGCAATCACCGGCCGATGTAATTTGTCCTTGATGCGCGAAGCCAGGATACCGATCACCCCCTCGTGCCAGTCTGCTTCAAACAGGCACAGGCCGACAGGCAGATCATCATGACCGTGCTGTGCAAGGAAATCATCAAGAAACTGCATCGCCTGTTCCTGCATCCCTGTTTCAATCTGGCGTCGCTCACGGTTGAGCGTATCCAGGCGTTGCGCATACTCCCTGGCCTCAGGTTGGCTATCCGTGAGCAGGCACTCGATGCCCAGTGACATGTCATCCAGGCGCCCCGCGGCATTAATCCGCGGTCCTACCGTGAAGCCCAGGTCGCTGGCGACCAGCCGTTGATGATTACGCCCGGCCACCTCCAGCAATGCCTTGATACCCGGTGATAGCTGCCCGGCGCGCATACGGGCAATCCCCTGTGAAACCAGGATGCGATTGGCATGCTCCAAGGGCACCACGTCGGCCACGGTACCCAGCGCCACGATGTCCAGCCACTGTGCCAGGTTAGGCTCAGCCAGTGAATTATTTTCAAACCAGTTGAGCTCGCGAAGCTTTGCACGCAGTGCCATTAACACGTAAAACATCACGCCCACTCCCGCCAGTGACTTGCAGGGAAAAGCATCACCGGGTTGATTCGGGTTGACGATCGCATCGGCGTCGGGCAGTTGTTCGCCGGGTAAATGGTGATCGGTTACCAGCACCTTGATGCCGCGTTGCTTTGCCGCCTTCACCCCTTCGATACTGGAGATACCGTTGTCCACGGTAACAATTAAATCCGGTTCAAGACCGGCGATATGCTCGACAATTTCCGGTGTCAGGCCATAGCCGAAGCGAAAGCGATCCGGTACCCGGTAGTCAACCTTCTGGAACCCCATGGCACGCAAGCCACGCATCGCCAGTGCCGAGCTGGTTGCACCATCGGCATCAAAGTCACCGACAATGATCACCCGCTGCTGTAACTGCAAGGCATCGCTCAAAAGTTCAATGGCCTGCTGAATGCCTTTCAGATCCTGCCAGTTATGCAGCACCTTGAAGGAATAATCCAGTTGCTCTGCTGAGGTAATATTGCGCGCTGCATAGACACGCGCCAGCACAGAATGCAACTGTTCATTGAGTAACGTTGCAGCTGGCGAGGGTTCACGTCGTTGAATAATATGCGAGTTGCTCATGATAGCAGCTGGTTGGATTTACGTCTTCGCCACCAGCGCCTCAGTTGCCTGGCGCCCAACCGGTAGGCTTGTTGATCATCAAATAATAGTGTGAGTTCAAGTTGCTGGTTGCGCACGCTTTGCATCAGTGGTTTGAACCAGTTATCTTCAACTGACTGTAACTCCGCCAGCCAGCCATGGATATCCTGTTGTTGCAGCAAGCGTTGCAGCGTGTCCATGTAAATGAACACCTTGTCATGCTGGTTATCTATCTGGTTGGCTGATTCAGGCATAGCATGAACCTCACTTCCGCTACCAAGCGCCAGGCCCGTTACTACGGCATCATTCGAATAAACATGCCGCCAGGGGAAGCCGCCTGGCGATACGGTTCGACCATGTCCCCACAACCAGAGGCTATTCACCGGTAATTGTCCCTGTGCTTCACGTTGCATATTGATATCACTGGCATGCAACAACATCTGGATTTCATTCATACATTGTTGCCAGTAGCGACTATCTTCGCCACTCGGCAAATGCTCGAAAATATTCAAGCCTTTTACCCGGGCCAGGCTACGCGTGGTAATGTCATAGTCCCTATCCGTTTGAATATACCAACGATGGGTCGAGGCAACATGTAATTGCCAGGGTTCATCCTGGTAGTGCTGGTTGATCAATTGTGCCAGTGCTTGCGCTTCTTCAAGTTGCAGTTCAAGCTCTTCATGGGCAAGTAATAACGCCTCGGTACGATCCGGATGAATATAAACCGGGTCAGCACATAACCAGCCTTCACTCGCGGCTGTACTATCCTGGTTTGCCAACTGGAGGTTTTCCTGGCACAAACGCCATGCGGCCAGTGGCCAGCGATGCTCCTGGTTTGTTTCTGCTAGCAAGTGATCACAAATAAATTCATGTTCGACAATGTCACTGACAGCCAGCCGATCGGCGCGCGACAGTAACAAGTTGAGATTATCGAGTTGTGGACGTTCTTTAGCGGGTATCTGTTCCAGGTACTGACTGAGCTCCGACGCCAGTCCTGCTGGTGGTCGGAGCCCGGGTAAACAAAGAGTCAGATGATGAGCCAATCGCTTGAATAAAATCGCAGTGATTTACTGTTACATATTATCCAGGATTGCCTTGCGCACCGCGTCCAGGCTGGCTTCAACATTGATCAACGGACGTGTACTCTGCTTGATCGCGGTATCCGGATCCTTCAAGCCGTGGCCAGTCAGGGTACAGACGATCTTGCTGCCTTCCGGGATCTTGCCTGATTCAATGTCCTTGATGGCGCCGGCCAGCGAGGTGGCGGATGCCGGTTCACAGAACACCCCTTCCTTCTCTGCCAACAATTTCTGTGCCGCAAGGATTTCATCGTCAGTGCATTCGTCAAACCAGCCATCGGATTCTTCGCGTACTTTCCAGGCCTTGTCCCAGCTTTGCGGGTGACCGATGCGAATCGCGGTGGCAACGGTTTCCGGTTCATCGACCATTTCACCGCGCATGAACGGGGCCGAGCCTGCCGCCTGGTAACCCACCATGCGGGGCAGGCTGTTGACAATACCGTTTTCATGGTACTCGCTGTAACCCATCCAGTGCGCGGTAATGTTGCCGGCGTTACCGACCGGGATACAATGAAAGTCCGGAGCACTACCGAGTTCCTCGAGAATTTCAAACGCCGCGGTTTTCTGGCCCTGCAAACGATACGGGTTGATGGAATTAACAATGGTGACCGGCGAGTCTTCACCTACTTCTTTCACCAGTTGCATGCCGGCGTCAAAGTTACCCTTGATCTGTATCACAACCGCACCATGCATCATGGCCTGGGCCAGTTTACCCAGAGCTATCTTGCCATCGGGGATCAGGACAAACGCGGTAATCCCGGCACGTGCCGCATAGGCTGCCGCTGCCGCTGAAGTATTACCGGTTGAGGCACAGATGATCGCCTTGCTGCCTTCTTCAACCGCCTTGGTCACCGCCATGCACATACCACGGTCCTTGAATGAACCTGTTGGGTTAAGGCCTTCATACTTTACGTAGATATCAACATCTTTGTTGAGTAACCCTGGAATATTGTTCAGTCGAATCAACGGGGTATTGCCTTCACCCAGGCTGATGATGCGCGTATCGTCATGCACAGGCAAACGATCACGATACTTGTCAATTAATCCGGTATAACGATTACGAAATGGCATTTATTTATTCCTCAATACTTTAAACTTGTGCTCGATCAGCCCAGGGTTTCCATGCGAATACGCGTCACGGAACCACTGATGGCATCGAGTTCCTCAATCAGTGCGATAGCTTCGTTCATTTGTTTTTCCAGCACCTTGTGGGTCAGCATGATGATGCTGACAATGTTGGAACCCTCGGCGGGTTCTTTCTGAATCATGGCCTCGATACTAATACCCTTGTCCGCCAGCACACGTGTTACATCCGCCAGTACCCCCGAACGATCCAGTGCATCCATCCGCAGGTAATAGGCGGTTTCCACATCATCCATGCCCAGGATAGGCAAATCAGACAGGGCATCGGCCTGGAATGCCAGGTGTGGCACACGGTTATTCGGATCCGAGGTCAGGGCTCGCGCCACGTCAACCACATCGGCCACTACCGCCGAGGCCGTAGGTTCGTCACCGGCACCGGCACCATAATAAAGTGTTGGGCCGACCGCATCACCCTGAACCAGGACCGCGTTCATCACCCCATCAACATTAGCGATCAGGCGACGCTCCGGAATTAGTGTCGGATGGACCCGCAACTCAACCCCTTTGTCGGTGCGACGGGAAATCCCCAGGTGCTTGATGCGATAGCCGAGTTCCTCAGCATACTCCACGTCTTCACGCGTGATCCGGGTAATACCCTCGGTATAGGTTTTTTCAAACTGCAGCGGAATACCGAATGCTATGGAAGCAAGGATAGTGAGTTTATGCGCCGCATCGATCCCTTCCACATCAAAAGTCGGATCGGCCTCGGCATACCCCAGTGCCTGTGCTTCTTGCAAAACATCATCAAAGTCCCGACCCTTGTCACGCATCTCGGTAAGAATAAAGTTGCCGGTACCATTGATGATACATGCCAGCCACTGGATCTGGTTACCCGCCAGACCTTCACGTATCGCCTTGATGATCGGAATGCCCCCGGCCACGGCGGCCTCGAACGCAACCACGACACCCTGCCGTTGCGCCGCTGCAAATATCTCGTTACCGTGCTTGGCGATCAGCGCCTTGTTGGCTGTCACCACGTGCTTGCCATTTTCAATGGCCTGCATCACCAGTTTCAATGCCAGTCCATCACCGCCGATCAATTCGATAATGATTTCAACCTCGGGATCGTTGACTACCTCGGCCGGATCAGTGGTCAGGGTGATACCGGTGGTGTCGCAGATACGTGGCTTGTTCAGATCACGTGCCGCAGCGTGTGTTACCTGAATGCCACGGCCTGCACGACGTGCAATTTCTTCTGCATTGCGACGTAAAACATTAACGGTACCGCCACCGACTGTACCCAGTCCCAGAAGACCTACTTTAACCGGTTCCACTTAACTCTCCTTTATCAAACTTGCGAAACATATCGCGAATACCGCGAATGGCCTGTCTTGTTCTATGTTCGTTTTCAATCAAGCCGAAGCGCACATGATCATCCCCGTATTCGCCAAAGCCGATCCCCGGTGAAACAGCCACCTTGGCTTCTTTTAATAACAGCTTGGAAAACTCCAGTGAGCCCATGGCTTTGAACTGCTCGGGAATCGGTGCCCAGACAAACATGGTCGCCCTGGGTTTTTCCACCTTCCAGCCCAGCGCATTGAGGCCATCACATAACACATCGCGACGGCTTTCATACATATCGGAAATTTCCTGCACGCAATCCTGCGGCCCTTCCAGTGCCGCGATCGCGGCCACCTGGATAGGAGTAAACATGCCATAGTCGAGGTAGGACTTCATGCGTGCCAGCGCGGCCACCAGCGTCGGGTTGCCGACCATGAAGCCGACCCGCCAACCGGGCATGTTGTAACTTTTCGACAGGGAATAAAATTCCACGGCCACATCCTTGGCACCCGGCACCTGCATGATCGAGGGCGCCTTGTAGCCATCGAAAGCGATATCCGCATAGGCAATGTCATGCACTACCCAGATTTCATGCTCACGGGCCATCTCGACCACCTTTTCAAAGAAATCCAGTTCGACACACTGGGCGGTCGGGTTACCGGGAAAATTGAGGACCAGCATTTTGGGCTTGGGCCAGGAATCCTTGATGGCTTTTTCCATTTCTTCGAAGAAATCGATCCCTGGTACCAGTGGCACGTGACGTATGTCAGCACCAGCAATGATGAAACCGTAGGGATGAATCGGGTACGCCGGGTTGGGCACCAGTACCGCGTCCCCTGGCCCGACAATGGCCATCGCCAGGTGTGCCAGTCCTTCCTTGGAACCGATAGTCACAATCGCTTCGGTTTCAGGATCCAGTTCGACATCAAATTTGTGCTTATACCAGTTACAGATCGCACGACGCAGACGTGGAATACCCCGCGAGACCGAGTAGCGATGAGTATCGCCGCGTTGTGCCACTTCCACCAGTTTGTCGACAATATGCCTGGGGGTCGGCTGATCCGGGTTTCCCATACCGAAGTCGATAATATCCTCGCCACGTGCTCGCGCCGCTGCCTTGAGCTCATTCACAATATTGAACACATAGGGAGGAAGTCGTTTAATTCTGGGAAAATCTTCGATCACGCAGGGAAATCCATTAAATTAGGTTCAAAAAAACGCCCCTCGGAATTCACTAAATTCCCCTTAAAAGGACGCAGCCAAATCGCAAAGCTGGTAACATTACCGGCAAGCATATTGTACTGTCAATTCTACCTGATAATTCAAAGACTTTTGAGATATTCCAGGCTATCACACAATGAAATTTACACTTGAGAAAGCCGCCGGTGTTCGCATCCATGCCCATGAGGCCGACAGCGTCACCCTGGTGCTACCCGAAGGCCTGGAATTCCCCGAGGGCGGAGAACCGGTGACCGATGAACCGGGCCTGTGCCGGGTGTCGCGTAACCTGGTTATCAGTTCAGGCGCAATCCAGCATGACGAAGCACCCGCCTCCTACGAGGCACTCGAGGCGCAACATCTTGAGTTCGCGCTGACTTTCAATCCTGAAATTATCCTGCTGGGAACGGGGAACACCCTGCGCTTCCCCTCGCCGCCGCTGATGAGCCTGCCTGCCCGCCACGGCGTCGGTTTTGAAGTCATGGATACCGCCGCCGCCTGCCGTACCTTTAACATCCTGGCCGGTGAAAACCGCCCGGTGGTGGCCATACTGTTACTCGGGGAATAAGGGGACAGGCATTACTTGAACAGCGCGTCGACTGAATAACCTTCTGATTCAAGGATATCACGTAACTTGCGCAAGGCTTCGATCTGGATCTGTCGGACACGTTCACGGGTGACGCCGATACTGTTACCCACTTCTTCGAGCGTCGACACATCGTAGCCCCGTAAACCAAAACGGCGTTCCACCACTTCGCGCTGCTTGTCGCTGAGTTGGCCCAACCAGTTTTCGATATTATCTTTGACATCATTATCCTGAAGTAACAGAACCGGATCGATGTTGTTCTCATCGGGGATGGCGTCCAGCAGCGTCGTATCCGCATCACGGCCCAACGGGCTATCCACCGAGGCAATGCGTTCATTGAGCCCCAGCATGCGTTTTACATCGCCTATGGGTTTGTCGAGCATTTCGGCGATTTCCTCGGGACTGGGTTCATGATCCAGGGTTTGTGCCAGGTGTCGTGCGGCGCGCAGATAGATGTTGATTTCCTTGACCACGTGGATGGGCAAGCGAATGGTACGGGTCTGGTTCATGATCGCCCGCTCGATGGTCTGGCGAATCCACCAGGTGGCATAGGTAGAAAAACGGAAGCCGCGTTCCGGGTCGAATTTTTCAACCGCGCGTATCAGGCCCAGGTTGCCTTCCTCGATCAGGTCGAGTAACGCCATGCCACGGTTTAAATAACGCCGTGCAATCTTCACCACCAGGCGCAGGTTACATTCGATCATTTTTGCACGTGCGGCTTCATCACCCTTCAAGGCAAGGCGTGAATACTTAACTTCTTCTTCCGCTGTTAATAAAGGAGAAAAACCGATTTCGCTGAGGTAAAGCCGTGTCGCATCCAGTTGACCATCCGGAATGCTCCCCGGTGCATAACTGACTTCGTCCTCTTCCTCGATTTCATCATCAGCCTCATCGGCCGATGTTTCAACATCTTGCTCATCCGGCAAGACATCGTCACTGTCTTCGAGTGCTTGCTGTTTTTCGTCCTTGTCTCCCACATCCATCATACTGCAACTACCGTCTACTATGATTTAGGCAAATATAATAAGGGATTTATTGGTCGGCCATTTTTCCGAATTTCAAAATGTAACATAACTTTATTGGTTCCTGTACTTCCCATATCGGCTATTTTTTCACCCAACTTTACTTTTTGATCTTCCTTAACGTAAACCCGCTGATTATGCGCATAAGCACTGAAGAAAGTTTCATTATGCTTGATAATCACCAGGTTGCCATAACCACGCAAGCCATTACCACTATACACGACACGACCACTGGCTGCGGCTTTAACCGCCTGTCCATTGCGCCCGGCGATATCCACACCATTTTTGCCGGGTTTTTTCGCGGAAAAGTAGCCGACTATCTTGCCCTTGGCAGGCCAGGCCCAGGTGATTGGGCCGCGCGAATAAACCTGCTTACTGGATGGTTTTTGCCTGGCCTTGGCGGGCTTTTTTTTCACCCCGGAAGAAGCCGGTTTTTCAGGGATGGGATGTTTCGCATAGGTTTTGGATTTGAAGTAGGGTTTCGCGGCGCGCTGCCTGTCGTAATAATAGGATGGCGTGAGATAGATGCGTTGACCTGGATGAATGCGATAGGGTGGACTGATATTGTTCCAACGGGCCACTTTGCGATAATCATGCCCTGCCTGCCAGGCAATCGAGTAAAGGGTGTCACCTTTACTGACCACGTGAAAGGGATGTTCCCTGACCTTGTAGCCGCTACTGATACTGCCGGGGCCCACGCAGCCTGCTAACATCAGCATACTGAAACATACTATGAAAACTTGCCTTGCATTCATCCCGACTTGATAAACCAGTAAGCAATAACCACAACCACAACCAGCAGCCAGCCTATTCGATCAATATATTTTCGTAAAGTAAGCTGCATGTTTTCACCACCCCACAGCATAACCGCGGCGACCAGGTAAAACCGGGCGCCGCGCCCTATCATTGAGGCGATAACGAAAGGCAAAAAGGCCATGCTGGCCACGCCTGCCGAAATGGTAAACAGCTTGTAAGGAATGGGTGAAAAGCCCGCGAGAAAGACAACCCATATCCCCCATTGCTGAAACCACAACTGGGCCTTTTCATACTGAGACCAGTAGTTAGCTTTATGGATTAGTGGTTCGATGAGTTCAAACGCAAACATCCCCAACAGGTAACCCAGAATGCCCCCGAATACCGAGGTCAAGGTGGTTAACATGGCGTAAGACCAGGCTCGGTCAGGCCTGGCCAGCGACATCGGTGCCAGCATCACATCCGGTGGGGGGACGGGTAGCAAGGCGGATTCGATCACACTCAAGGCAGAAAGATAAAACACCGCGTAACGGTGCTCCGCCCACTTCATCACCTTGTCAAACATCATGGTAAACATACGCTAAATTTCGCCTCGAACCAGTGGCACAAAACTGACCAGGTCGAGTACCTGCTCATCAAAGTCTTCACCGATACGTGTAATTAATAACAAACGTTGTGTTCCCTGTTGGCCACTGGGAATGATCAAGCGCCCGCCCTCGACCAGTTGCTGTTTTAATGCCTCGGGGACTTCTTCAGGCGCCGCGGTTACAATAATGCCATCATATGGCGCATGCTGTTGCCAACCCCAGCTGCCGTCACTGAGGCAGTAGCGAATATTTCTCAACCCCAGATCAAACAGTTTTTTGCGCGCACGTTCCAGTAACGGTTCAATCCTTTCAACGGTAAATAACTGCTCAACCAATTGTGAAAGAATCGCGCTCTGATATCCGGAACCGGTGCCCACTTCCAGCACCCGCTGCAGGGGACCGGCGGCCAACAGCGCCTCGGTCATGCGCGCCACCACGTAAGGCTGGGAAATGGTCTGGCCATGGCCTATCGGCAACGCGGTGTCCTCGTAGGCACGGCTGGCCAGTGCCTCATCGACAAACAAATGACGTGGCATGCTGCGTATTACTTCCAGGACACGGTCATCCTGGATCCCCTCTTCTTTTAATCGTTGCACCAGACGATCACGGGTGCGTTGCGAGGTCATACCGATCCCACGTACATCAATGCTCATCGGCTAGCTCCGCGATCCACTCATTTAACGACTTCAAGGCCTGATGACGGGTCAGGTCAATCTGAATCGGGGTAATGGACACATAGCCATTACGCACCGCATGAAAATCCGTACCCTCCCCGGCGTCCTGTTCCCCCCCGGGCGGGCCGACCCAGTAGATATCACGGCCACGGGGATCATGGGTTTTAATCACCGGTTCCGCCTTGTGGCGGTGACCCAGCCGGGTTACCCGCAAGCCGGACAGGTCCTCGTAAGCCAGGTCCGGGACGTTGATATTTAATATGGTGTCCTGGGGCAACGGGTTGACCTGTAACTGGTTAATCATGCGCATCACCACGCGAGCGGCTGTCTCAAAATAACGGGGATCATGCGATGCCATGGAGACGGCGATGGCCGGCAGGCCTAAAAAACGTCCTTCCATGGCCGCGGCCACGGTGCCGGAATACAACACGTCATCCCCCATATTGGCACCGGCATTGATACCGGAAATCACCATGTCGGGCTCGGTTTCCAGTAGCCCGGTAATGGCCAGGTGGACACAGTCGGTGGGTGTACCGTCGACACGGATCACCCCGTCAGACATGGTTTTCGCCCGAATCGGGCTATCCAGGGTCAGGGAATTACTGGCACCGCTGCGATCACGGTCCGGGGCGACAATGGCAAGGTTGGCGACCGGTTTTAAGGCAGTGGCCAGGGTTTGTATACCAGCGGCTTCATAGCCATCATCATTGCTTAGCAATATATTCATATAATTCTTGTTCCTGATACCTGGAACTGCCCTATCACCATTGATAAACCAGGTATCGTTAGACAAGACTATACTCGATTCCAGGAAAAACTGGCACCCACATCTGCCCTCACCAAGCGTGAAAAAGCACTCCAACAATACGGCTACGATCCAGTACAATCATGCCATGCAGGACGAGAATGACAACAGCGATGATGCGCTGAGCCTGTTTCAACAGGCCATGGGTGATGTGCGTCCGCTGAAAGAGGATCGACGCATCCAGCACCAGCGCCAGAAACCCTCGCCTCGGCCCCGGCAGCGCGAACGGGATGAACAACAGGTTATCCAGGACATGATGTCCGATCCCATCGACCTGGCGGATGTCGAGATCGGCGACGAAATATTGTTCAGCCGTAACGGGGTTCAGCACAAGACTTTCAAGAAGCTGCGCCGCGGTGAATATGCCGTTGAGGCGGAGCTGGATTTGCATGGTAAAACCGTCGACGAAGCACGCGCACTGGTGGCTGAATTTCTCGCCCTGTGTCAGCGCAATGCGATACGCTGCGTGCGCATCATCCACGGCAAGGGGCATGGTTCCTTCAACAAGCAGCCGGTCATCAAAACCCACATCAACTACTGGTTACGCCAACGTGACGAGGTGCTGGCGTTCTGCTCATGTCGCCCCAATCATGGCGGTACCGGCGCCATTTATGTCCTGCTGCGAAAAAAATAATTCTGATACTCAGGGGATATGCAGAGTCTGACCTGGTTAACTGTAGTTAATTGCTTCTCGTAGCACGCTGGTGGCATAACTCCCGGCCGGCAGGGTAAATTCAACCTGCAGGCAATATTGCTGCGTATCGATTTGCCATCGCATATCATGCGGCTTGACACATAGCGCGCGACGTTCCTGTTTCAAGCCAAGTTGTTCAAGGCCTTGTAACCATTGGGCATAAGGTGCCAATACCTGCTCTTCAAGCGCGCTTGCTTGCGCCTGGGTGGGCAATTGCCCCCTGCCCCATAACGGTCCGGTGGTCATAATATCGCCCTGCGCCAGGCGTTGCTGGATAGTCGTATCGATATTCTCGGCAATAAAGAAACTATGGCTGCCCGCCAGCATCATGGCATCACCAGCCAGGCCAGTCAGCCAGGAATGATTTTCAACCCTGGCAGCGCAGACCTGGTTAAATAAAAAAGAGCGTGCCGCGGAAATATATAAACTTCGCTTGTGACGATTCTTGATGCGTTGTCCCGCTGTCAGCAGCTTGTCAGCCATCTCCAGGTTATCACCGCCATGCCCAAAACGTTGTTCGGCAAAATAGTTCGGCACACCCTGTTGTTGAATACGCTGTAAACGTGTTTCCAGTAATTCCAGATCACCGTCAAGCCCAGTTACGCGTATATTAAACCGATTTCCCTGCAGGCTTCCGCGTCGCAATTTGCGTGAATGACGTTGCGCCTGTAGCACCTGGTAATCCTGCGTGGCAAACGCCTGCCAATCCGGTTCAGCATTACCGGGCAGGCGAACGCTGAACCACTGGGTGGTGATCGCATTGCGATCTTTTAATCCGGCATAGCTGACATCCATGGGTTTTATTCCCACAAACTTCGCCAACTGGCGGGCCAGCCACTCGGTGTTGGTATTGGTTTTACGAACATGTAACAGGAAGTGTTCACCCTGCCCATCGGGCTCGAAACCGAGAATTTCATCAACCTGGAAATCGGCCGGACAACGACGGATTTGACCTTTTACGGCTGGTCCACCATGGGCAAAAGCAAACACGGGAAGGGAAAATGCAGCACTCATAGGCGCAGCAGCATAACGGGAAATCAAATCACAGGCAAAAACGCATTAACCGGAAATGGCATTGAGACCCGTGACCACGGCTTTTGCCAGTTCCTCGGGAACGAACTTGGTCAAGACCTTGTCGGCGCCTGCCTTCTCTGCTTTCTCCACGTTGATCGCCCCATTCAGCGAGGTATGCAACAACACGTATAAATGCGTCAACTGTGGATCGTTACGTACTTCATAAGTCAGGCTATAACCATCCATTTCAGGCATCTCGATATCTGACAACAGCAACCCGTACGGATGTTCTTCGGCCAGGGCCGACTTGAGCTTGCTCATGGCTTCCTTGCCATCACAGGCAAGATCATATTCCACGTCCAGCTTGTCAAGCGTGCGAGAAGTTTGCATGCGCGCGGTGGTTGAATCATCCACCACCAGGATACGTTTTTTGAACTTGGTATCAATACTCAACTGTGCAATGGTTTCATCAATATTTTCCAGGCTGATTTCACCCATGATTTTCTCAACATCAAGGATTTGTATCAGTTCATCATCAACCTTGGTTACGCCGGATGAGTAAATCGCCGCGCCCAGCCCTTTGGGGGGTGGCAACACGTCAGCCCAGTCACGCACAATGATCCGATCGACTTTTTCTACCAGGAAGCCCTGCATTTGGCGATTGAACTCGGTGACGATCACGGAGCCGCTGCCTTCACAGGCCTGGCTTGTCGGCTTGCCGATGGCCTTGGCAAGATCAATCACCGCTAATGACTCACCACGCAAGGTGGCAACACCACAGCTTGAGGGGTGGCTATCAGGAATTTTTGTCAAGGTTGGGCAAGGAATGACTTCCTTGACCTTGAGCACATTGATACCAAAGCGTTGCCCGGTTCCCAGTTCGAACAGTAGTAATTCCAGGCGGTTTTCGTGGAGTTTGCTTGTTCCCGTCGCAGAAGCATTCATCAGGTCATACCATTTAATATTTCACTTGGGGATGTTATCGGAAGTAAGAGCGAGATCTTTAATCGATCAACACGCTGGCCATCGCGGCAATACCCTCGCCGCGTCCACAAAAGCCCATTTTTTCCGTGGTAGTTGCCTTGACACTGATATTCATCCTGGCGGTGTGCAAATCAGCCGCGAGATTTGTCCGCATGTTATCAATATAAGGTGCGAGTTTTGGTTGCTGGGCAACCAGCGTCAGGTCGGCGTTCACCAGCCTTAGTCCGCGCTCTCGCATCATTTGTTCGACATGACGCAATAAAATTCGGCTATCAATACCTTCATATTCTGCACTGGTATCGGGGAAATGCTGACCAATATCGCCCAGCGCCATCGCCCCCAACAGGGCATCACACAGGGCATGGATCAGCACATCCCCATCGGAGTGCGCAGCAAGGCCCCTGTCATGAGGAATCTCTACGCCGCCCAGTATCAGCCTGCTACCTTCGGCGAACCGATGTGCATCAAAACCTTGACCTATACGCATGCTGAATAACCTTTATTTTTGTTCTAAATAAAACTCGGCCAGTGCCAGGTCTTCAGGACGCGTGATTTTAATATTATCCGCACGCCCTTCCACCAGTAACGGCCTGTAACCCGCCATTTCCATGGCCGAGGCTTCATCCGTCACCATGGCCTGGCTGGCTATTGCTTGAGTTAACGCGGCATGTAATTGCCCGAGGCGGAACATTTGCGGCGTCAGGGCATGCCATAGCTGGTTACGCTCTACGGTTTCCCTGATATGTTGATGCCCGTCGGCGCGCTTCATGGTATCGCGAACCGGCATGGCCAGGATACCGCCAATATCTTGACCCGCCTGGTCGAGCAGTTTATCAATATCTTCATGGCGTAAACAGGGACGTGCCGCGTCATGCACCAGTACCCAGTCATTGGCTTCCGCGTTTTCCATCAGGAATGACAGTGCATTGAGCACCGAGTGACAACGCTCCTCGCCGCCATCCACGATCGACATGGGTTTATCCCGATGGAGCTGGATTTCAGACCACCAGCTATCGTCCGGGTGCATGGCAATCACCAGGCCATTAATAGCCGGGTGGGAGATCAAGCAATCCAGGGTATACTCGATGACTGTCTTGTTATTGATTTCCAGGTATTGCTTGGGAATCGGCGCACCCATGCGGCGTCCGACACCCGCCGAAGGCACGACTGCCCAGTACCTGGACTTTTGCGGGGATTGATCACTCATTTTTTAGATACTATTTATTTATTCTTCGACGACCTGGATATAGGTTTCACCTTTTTTGATCATACCCAGTTCACTACGCGCACGTTCTTCAATAGCATCCTTACCCTGCTTGAGATCAGTGACTTCCGCTTCCAACGCTTTATTACGTTCAGCCAGTTTTTTGTTTTCTTTGCTTTGTGTTTCGATAGCCTGTTGCAGTCGCCAGACGTGGACCAGGCTACCTTCCCCCAGCCACAGGTCATATTGCAAAACGAGAAATAAACCGGTTAACAAGGCAATCCAGATACGCATGGGGTTAGTTTCCTTTGGTACTCATACGTATCTGATAACCTCGCATGGATTAAGACAGGTTATAAAACGCCTTGCGTCCTGGAAACGCGGCCTTGTCACCCAGTTGCTCCGCGATGCGTAATAACTGGTTATACTTGGCCACGCGATCAGAACGTGACATGGAACCGGTTTTGATCTGGCCGGCGGATGTCGCCACTGCCAGGTCAGCAATCGTGGTGTCTTCAGTCTCACCGGAGCGATGAGAAATGACCGCGGTATAACCGGCTTTCTTGGCCATCTCGATGGCCGCCAGGGTTTCACTTAATGTGCCGATCTGGTTGACCTTGATCAGGATCGAGTTACCGATCCCCTTGTCGATACCTTCCTTAAAGATAGCGGTATTGGTAACAAACAGGTCATCACCGACCAGTTGTACTTTCTTGCCCAGGCGTTCGGTCAATTCTTTCCAGCCATCCCAATCATCTTCAGCCAGGCCGTCTTCGATGCTGATGATCGGATATTTATTAACCCAGTCTTCCAGCACATCGATAAACTCCGATGAACTGAGGATCTTTCCTTCCGAGGTCAGGTTATACTTACCGCCCTGGTAAAATTCACTGCTCGCTGCATCAATGGCAATCATGATGTCATCGCCGGCCTTGTAACCCGCTTTGTCGATGGCTTCCAGGATGACCGTGATAGCGGATTCATTGGAAGCTAAGTCCGGGGCAAAACCACCTTCGTCACCGACCGCGGTATTCAAGCCCTGGTCATGCAGGACCTTTTTCAGCGCATGGAACACTTCAGCACCCATGCGAATCGCTTCCGCCATGCTGGCGGCACCCACTGGCATGATCATGAATTCCTGCAGGTCAACACTGTTATCAGCGTGCTCGCCACCGTTGATGATATTCATCATCGGCACGGGCATCTGGTAACCCTCTTCGGTGCGCAGGTATTCATAAAGCGGCTTGTCCTGTGCCTTGGCAGCAGCATGCGCCGCAGCCATGGAAACGGCCAGCAAGGCATTGGCACCGAGCTTGCTTTTATTATCGGTACCGTCCAGTTTCAACATGATGTCATCAACCAGTTGTTGTTCACTGGCATCTTTGCCCACCAGGGCATCACGAATAACGGTGTTTACATTGTTTACCGCTTTTTGCACGCCTTTACCGCCAAAACGGCTTTTATCATCATCACGCAGTTCAATGGCTTCGCGCGCACCGGTTGAGGCCCCGGAAGGCACCGCGGCACGACCGATGATACCCGAGGTTAAGACCACGTCGGCTTCAACGGTAGGGTTGCCACGGGAATCAATAATTTCACGACCAATAATCGTTTTAATTTCTGTACTACTTGCAGACATTCACTTTTCTCGCTTGTTTCTCTTCTTACTTGTTACTTGTTACTTGAATATAGTATGGCATATTCGCTTGAATTCTTTATGTAACGGTCAGTCTTCCTGTCGATCATGCATTTTTCGTGCAGCACGTACAAAACCATTAAATAAAGGATGACCATCACGCGGGCGTGATGTGAATTCAGGGTGGAACTGGCAAGCCACGAACCAGGGGTGGTTGGGTAATTCAATCACCTCGACCAGGTTACCGTCTTCCGAGGTACCGGTGATATTTAGTCCCGCTTTTTCCAGGGTTTCACGGTAATTGTTATTAAACTCGTAGCGATGCCGATGTCGCTCAACAATCACATCCTTGCCGTACATCTCGCGTACCAGGGAATCTGCTTTCAATAAGCAAGGTTGTCCACCCAGGCGCATGGTGCCACCCAGGTTCGAAGCTTCATCGCGGGTTTCAACGGTGCCGTCTGCCTGTTTCCATTCGGTAATCAGGGCGATCACCGGTTCCTTGGCATGGCGATTGAACTCGGTACTGTGCGCGTCTTCCAGACTGGCAACATGGCGCGCGAACTCGATCACGGCGACCTGCATGCCCAGGCAAATTCCAAGATAAGGGATCTTGTTTTCACGCGCATAGCGCACGGCCTGAATCTTGCCTTCTACGCCACGCTCACCAAAACCACCGGGTACCAGGATTGCGTCCATCTTTGACAGGCAACCGGTGCCAATACGCTCGATTTCTTCGGAATCGATATACTTGATACTGACCTTGGTGCGGGTATGGATACCCGCGTGAATCAGGGATTCACTCAGTGACTTGTAAGCTTCGGTCAGATCCACGTACTTGCCGACCATGGCAATCGTCACTTCACCGGTAGGATTTGCCAGTGCCTCGGTGATCTCATGCCATTCCGACAGATCTGCCTTGGGGGCATCGAGTCGCAATTTCTCGATGGCAATATCATCCAGCCCCTGGGCATGCAAATCGGCCGGAATTTTATAAATACTGTCCACATCCTGGGCACTGATCACCGCACGTTCTTCCACGTTAGTGAACAGGGCAATTTTACGGCGCTCGTCATCAGGGATTGGACGATCCGCACGGCATAACAAAACATCAGGCTGGATACCGATGGAACGTAATTCCTTGACCGAGTGCTGGGTGGGCTTGGTTTTGATTTCACCCGCGGTAGGAATATAAGGTAACAGGGTCAGGTGCATGTACAGCACGTTATCGCGCCCCAGTTCAGCACCCATCTGGCGAATCGCTTCCAGGAACGGCAACGATTCGATGTCACCCACGGTGCCGCCAATTTCGACCATGGCGATATCGGCATCCCCGGCCCCGGCGCGGATGGAGTTTTTGATTTCATCGGTAATATGCGGAATCACCTGCACCGTGCCACCCAGGTAATCGCCCCGGCGCTCCTTGGCGATCACGTTTTCATAAATGCGCCCGGTGGTGAAATTATTGCGCTGGCTCATGGTGGCATGGGTGAAACGTTCGTAATGCCCCAGGTCCAGATCGGTTTCGGCACCGTCCTCGGTGACAAACACTTCGCCATGCTGGAATGGACTCATGGTACCGGGATCCACATTGATATAGGGATCCAGTTTCATCAGGGTGATTTTCAGGCCGCGTGCTTCAAGGATAGCCGCAAGGGAGGCGGCGGCGATGCCCTTCCCGAGTGAAGACACAACACCACCTGTAATAAAGATAAACTTCGTCATTTAATAACCAAATATCGACAAGATTGGGAAACATTCAGCAGAGTAAAACTGAATGCGTACTCGGGAGAATATTGTCGTCGTTTTTGGCTCGGGTTTCAATCACTTGTCGCGAGTTAGGGCGCGGTTTGCGAAATAAAAACCCCGATCTCATCTGGCCCGGCCTGAAATGGCTCACAGAGGCAATAGCCCACGACCTGGGCCAGCTCATCACCCACGAATATCAGCGGGATACGTCCCCGTTGCCAGGGCGGTACACCCCATTCCTGCATCAGCTTTTTCAGGCTATGCCGGTGCCCTCGTCCCAGCGGACGGCAGCTTTCCCCTCCCTGGCGATAACCGACACTGATATCATCAGCGCTTGCTTGTTTCAGCCCCTGTCCCTGGCACCGTTGCATAGTCAGCTGCGTACCGTCCGGCAGCAACAAGGGTTCAACCGGGTTAGGCCAGGACAGGCGAACAAACGCGGCTGATAAGTCTTCAACCGACGACTGATAATGAGCATATAAGCCATCCCGGTAGCGTCGCACTTCCACATCAGCCCAGGCCACCTGCGGTGAGGCAACGGGTGCTGCCGGTAACACTTCATCCAGGATCCGTTGCAGGTGGCGGCTATCCGGTAACGGTAACTGGCAAACCTGTTTCAGCCAGTAACGCAACAGGTTGCGCTGGCGCGCCGGGGCGATTTTTGCCAGCGCCTTGATGGACAAGGTCATGCTCAGCTCGCCCATGCAATGCTGATGATCCTGTTGTGCCAGTTCATCGAGCAATGCCGCGGCCTCGGCCTGGTGGGCGGCAACCCGGCTCAAATTCCCGCTCAGCGCCGGCCACCGTGCGGTTAAGGTCGGTATCACCTGGTGGCGCAGGAAGTTGCGATCAAAGCGGGCTTCGAGATTGCTGGGGTCGTCCACCCAGTCAAGTTGATGCTGTTTCGCATAATCCACGAGCTGTGTACGCCTGAGCGCCAGCAACGG
>JASFOS010000014.1:0-25837 GCA_050116415.1 Thioalkalispiraceae bacterium | reverse complement strand
GGCGGTGTTATGAAACGGTGCCAACTTGCTGACTTTTTCCAGACGGGTGATGACGTCTTCGTTGATAAGCACCGGAGCTGCAAACTCATTACCTCCGTGAACCACACGGTGGCTGACAACATCGGGGGGTGAAAGATGGCTTTTCGATTGTTGCTCTTCGAGCAGGTTAAAGATGGCGGACAGTGCGGTGGCATGGTCTGGCGCAGGCACCGACCGTTCAAGCGGGATGGAATCACGCACTTTGTATATTAGTATAGCGTCCGCGCTCCCTATCTGTTCCATCTGGCCATCGATCAAGTGCTGTTCGGCCGGCATGGCAAGCAGCTGAAATTTTATCGAGGAACTGCCCGAATTGATGACCAGAATGTATGTCAGGCTTTCCATTATACTGTTATCATTCGCCTGTATGTCTGTCCCGATCCCTGTCGGGTAGTTCATGTATTACCGTTACCCCATTGACTCTCAACATCAGGATGAGTACCAATGCCATGGCAGACACTACAACCACGATGCCACTGCTCTGCATAGCATGTGGCACCAACACCAGAAACATCTCTTCGCATGCAATCCAGATTATTCATTAAATACTATTAATATAGTAAATCTTAAACAATGATATACATCAAATTGCTACATTTATTAATGCATTTCCATCCAAGCACAATCTTGTTATCATCAAAGGAAATCTCTCTGCCCGCTATACAGATATCCATGACGGGTTTCATAACCCGCTTCGACGATACTAAATTGCACAGTTATTAAAAAATTAAGTATGGCGCCGTATCCTTCTTCTACAAAAACAATTGACTGTACTAACCAGACCTTTATGATCAAGTTTATTCAACAATAATTAACAGCCATTATCCAAATGAAATATTTTCTCATTACGCTATCTCTGCTTGTTTTTTCAACCAGTTCATATAGCGAAATCTACAAGTGGATTGATGACAAGGGGGATGTCCATTTCGGTGATCGCAAACCGGCCAGCTATGAACCGGAACGGCTCAAGCTGAAGGTTAATACCTACACCAGCGTCAGTTATGGAACGGCCACGGTTGCGCATGGCCAGGACGTGGTGATGTATTCCACCAGCTGGTGCGGTTACTGCAAGAAGGCCCGCGCCTACTTTGAGCAGAACAACATTGCCTGCGCGGATTATGACATTGAGAACAACCCGGTTGCCCGGCAGGAATACCAGGCGATGGGCGCGACAGGGGTACCGGTGATTATCGTTGGCGACAAGCGCATGAATGGCTTCAGCGTGAAAGGGTTTGAACGGATCTATAACTAACCAGCTTGCAGGTTGGCCGGTTTCCACAAGCTGAAAACAAAAAAGCCCCGGCAAGATTGCCGAGGCTTGTTTGTATTGGCGTCCCCTAGGGGATTCGAACCCCTGTTGCCGCCGTGAAAGGGCGGTGTCCTAGGCCGACTAGACGAAGGGGACGACGTAAACGGGTTTAACGATTTTCGTCGTCTTTAGACCGGGACAGTTGCGTTGCCACTGTGCCAGCCAACATTAATATAAAACCTACCGGTACCATGCCCAGCCAGTTGATTGCCTGACTATCTGCATTTTTGATCATCGCACCAAAGCCAATGATGATACCACAAGCGATAAGAACGATTCCTATATAAAGCGTAATCTTTCCTATCTTATGCATCTGTTTCTCCCACAGCTGCAATCCGTAATCTGGTGGAGCTAGGCGGGATCGAACCGCCGACCTCTACACTGCCAGTGTAGCGCTCTCCCAGCTGAGCTATAGCCCCGGAAAACGAAGCGCGAACTTTACGCGACCCGCCCCACCCTGTCAAGGGTTTATCAGGATTTCCTGATTTGATTCTAACTCCCTGATTTCTGTTCAATTTTCGCCCAGGTATCGCGCAGTGTAACGGTGCGGTTAAACACCGGCTTGTTGCCCACCTGGTGGTCCAGATCCAGGCAGAAATAGCCTTCGCGCTCGAACTGGAAGCGCTCGCCGGGCTCGGCCTCGGCCAGGCTGCCTTCCAGGTAACACTGGGTCAGGGTCAGCAGCGAATCAGCGTACAGGTGATCCTTGTAGTCGGTCTCGTCACGGGTATTGTCCGGCTGGGGATGGTTAAACAGGCGGTCATACAGGCGCACTTCCGCTTCCACCGCGTTGCTGGCGGAAACCCAGTGGATTACACCCTTCACCTTGCGCCCTTCCGGGTTGGCGCCCAGGGTGTCGGGGTCGTAGCTGCAGCGCAGCTCGATGATGTTATCGTGGCCATCCTTGATCACCTCGTCGCACTTGATCACGTAGGCATTGCGCAGGCGCACTTCGCCGCCGGCCACCAGGCGCTTGAATTTCTTGTTGGGTTTGACCTCCATAAAGTCATCCTGGTCGATGTAGACTTCACGGCTGAAGGTCAGCTCGCGGCTGCCCATGCTTTCATCCTGGGGATGGTTGGGGGCGCTCAACGGCTCGGTCTGGCCTTCTGGGTAATTGGTGATCACCACTTTCAGGGGCTTGAGCACCGCCATGCGCCGTGCCGCGGTCTTGTTGAGATCATCACGCACGCAGTTTTCCAGCAGCGCCATTTCGATAAAGTTGTCCGACTTGGTGACGCCGATGCGATCACAGAAATCACGGATCGATGCCGGGGTATAACCGCGGCGGCGCATACCGGCAATGGTCGGCATGCGCGGGTCGTCCCAGCCTTCCACGTGCCCTTCGCTGACCAGTTCGGTGAGCTTGCGTTTACTGGTGACGGTGTATTCCAGGCTCAGCCGCGAGAACTCGATTTGCTGCGGGTGATGCGCTGTTTCCAGGGTGTCGAGGAACCAGTCATACAGGGGACGGTGATCTTCAAACTCCAGGGTACACAGTGAATGGGTGATGCCTTCGATGGCATCCGACAGGCAATGGGTGAAGTCATACATGGGATAAATATTCCATGACTCACCGGTTTGATGATGCACGGCCCCTTTGCGGATACGGTAGATCACCGGGTCACGCAGGTTGATGTTGGGTGAGGCCATGTCGATCTTGGCACGCAATACTTTCGCGCCGTCTTCAAACTCGCCGTTTTTCATTTTTTCAAACTGTTCGAGATTTTCCTCGACGCTGCGATCCCGGTAAGGAGAGTTCTTGCCGGGGTCTTTCAGGGTGCCACGGTATTCACGCGTCTGCTCGGCATTGAGCTCGCACACATAGGCCTTGTCTTTTTTGATCAGTTCAACGGCGTAATCATACAGTTGATCAAAATAATCCGAGGCATAAAACAGGTTGTCGCCCCAGTCGAAGCCCAGCCATTTCACATCGTCCTGGATGGAGTTAACGAACTCGATGTTCTCTTTATGCGGGTTGGTATCGTCAAAACGCAAGTTGCAGGTTCCCTGGTAGTCACGGGCGATACCAAAATTCAGGCAAATGGACTTGGCGTGACCGACATGCAGGTAACCGTTGGGCTCGGGGGGAAAGCGCGTCGCGACGCGGCCATCGTTTTTGCCTTCGGCCAGGTCCTTGTCGATGATCTGGCGAATAAAATTGCTGGGTTTAGTTGTTTCTTCAGTGCTCATGCAATCAATCTTTGTTATTCATGAAATTTGCTTAAGATTGCCACAACGCGTCCCGCAATGACGTCATTGCGAACCTGTTAACAGGTGAAGCAATCTGCTGTTAGTCCCTTTATCCGGCGTTTTGTTTACGCTGTTCAATATAAGCCAGCGCCTTGTCGATACGACGCAGGCAGGCCTCTTTACCGACCAGGTAGACGGTCAGGTCCAGTGACGGCGAAGGGGCACCGCCGGTTACCGCCACGCGCAACGGCATGCCGACCTTGCCCATCTTCACGTCCAGCTCTTCGGCCACCCCGTGAATCACATCATGAATCGCCGGTTGCGTCCAATCGCTTAACGCTTCAAGCTTTTGCTTGACCAGGGTTAAGGGTGTTTCCGCCGCGGCTTTTAACTGTTTCTTCGCCATGGCCTCATCGAACTCGTCGAAATCCTTGTAGAAGAAAGCACACACGCTGGCCAGTTCAGTCAGAGTCTTGGCGCGTTCCTGCTGCGCCGCCACGACGTCTGCCAGGGCGGGTGCCGGGGCCGGATCAATGCCCAGCTCACCCATGTGCGAACTTAACAGGTGTGCGACCCGTCCCGGTTCATCCGACTTGATGTAATGCTGGTTCAACCACAACAGCTTTTCGGCGTTGAAGGTCGAGGCCGCCTTGTTGACATTTTCCACGTCAAACAATTCAATCATTTCGTCGATGGAGAAGATTTCCTGGTCGCCATGCGACCAGCCCAGGCGCACCAGGTAATTGATCAGTGCTTCCGGCATGTAGCCCATGTCACGATACGCGACCACGCTGGTCGCACCATGACGCTTGGACAGGCGTGAGCCATCTTCACCCAGGATCATCGGCACGTGCGCATAGATGGGGATCTCGGCGCCCATCGCGTTAAGAATGTTGATCTGCCGCGGGGTGTTATTGATATGGTCATCGCCGCGGATCACGTGGCTGATTTTCATGTCCAGGTCATCGACCACCACGGTCAGGTTATACGTCGGCGAGCCATCGGTACGCTTGATGATCAGGTCATCCAGTTCACTGTTCTGTATTACCACCTTGCCGCGAATCAGGTCGTTGATCACCACCTGCCCGTCGATGGGGTTCTTGAAGCGGATCACGTGCGGCTCATCGGCACTCACCTGTTTATTACGACAACAACCGTCATAACGCGGCTTTTGCTTGTTGGCCATTTGCTGTTCGCGTAACTTGTCGAGGCGCTCCTTTGAACAGTTACACCGGTAGGCATGGCCGTCGTCCAGCAGTTGCTGAATGACCTGTTCATAACGTTCAAAGCGATCCGTTTGGTAAAACGGCCCTTCGTCATAATCGAGCCCTAACCAGGTCATGCCCTCCAGGATGGCATTCACCGATTCGGCGGTGGAACGTTCCAGGTCGGTATCTTCGATGCGTAACACGAACTTGCCGCCGTGCTTGCGCGCAAAGAGCCAGGAAAATAACGCGGTACGGGCACCGCCAATATGTAGATAGCCCGTCGGGCTGGGGGCGAAACGGGTACGAACGGTCATGGGTTGTGTCATCTCACACTTTGGCAAACAGGGACGCTATTGTACCCGGGCAGGGTTAAAAACACATCTCTGGCCGGGGTGATTTCAGGTTTGAATTCAGGAGATATTGAACAGGCTGTCGAAATTGGAAATTTTGAAAATTTTCATAATTTCATTCGGCGTATTGATAATCTGGATTTTGGCCTTGTCGGCACCCGCGTGCTCGCGCAGTAACAGCAACATGCCCAGTGCCGAGCTGTCCAGGTACTCGGCCCTGTCCATGTCGATCACGTATTCGGCCGCCGGGCTTTCCGTCTTGTAGGTTTCACGAAACGCGGAATGGTCATTGAAATCAAAGCGACCCTGCACATTGATTTCGACTTTTTTTCCGTCATCCAGGCTTTTGGCTGAAACAGGCATAATTAATATCCTTAACTTATGTTTCTAAATGATTGTTTTGTCAGCAAATCCGTTACTCGAACTGTATTATCAATATACCCGGATATCAAGTGTTTATGGTGATACGGCATAAAAAAAGCCCCGTAAAAAATTCTTTTACGGGGCGGTTACATAAATGCGCAAATTTCGCGCGGGGAGGAAAATACCAATTAAAACCTAACCATTTAGTACATAAGAAGTCAGCGTCGGCACTACATCAACAACTCATTTCATCAACGCTCAGTTAATTAATCGGCTGTTTGCATGCAAACTTTAAAAATAATTAGCACAGTAACTGACTGATATCCGGGGAAGTTTCGGAATTTCGCAGATTTTTAACAAAATATGGGGGGAAAGCCTCAGAACAGTGATTAATATTTAACCAGTTTCGTGTTTCAGGCCTGTGGCTTGCTGCGCCACACGCAGGCTTCACCATGGGCTTTATCGATGGCGTCCAGGCGACTTTCATGCGCGGCCAGTTCCTCGTCACTGGCGCGGATCACGCGCAAGGCCGGCCGGTTACTGCTGATACGGCGAATCTGCTCGGCTTCGTGGTCTTCACTATCCTGGCTGCCTTCCAGTGACAGGCGGGTCTGGCCACCGGTCATGGCCAGGTAGACATCGGCGAGGATCTCGGCATCCAGCAAGGCGCCATGCAACTCACGGTGGGCGTTATCGATCTCGTAGCGCTTGCACAACGCATCCAGGCTGTTTTTCTGTCCCGGGTGCATCTTGCGCGCCAGTACCAGGGTATCCAGTACCGTACAGATATCGTCCACCTTGTGTTTGCCGGATATTTTTCCCAGTTCATGGTTGAGAAAGCCGACGTCAAACGGCGCATTGTGGATCACCAGCTCGGCACCGCGCACGAAGTTGAGAAAATCATCGACAATTTCCTCGAAGCGTGGCTTGTCGGCCAGGAACTCGTTGGTAATGCCGTGGACATCAATGGCACCCTGGTCGATTTCCCGGTCCGGGTTCAGGTACATGTGGAAGCGGTTGTCGGTCATGCGCCGGTTGATCAGTTCCACGCAACCGATCTCGATAATACGGTGGCCCTGGGTGGGTTCCAGGCCGGTGGTTTCAGTATCAAGCACAATCTGACGCATGTTTATACTTCCAGTTCATCAATACCACGGTTGGCCAGTTGATCGGCCAGCTCATTTTCATCATGGCCACTATGCCCTTTTACCCAGTGCCAATCAATCTGGTGTTTGGCGCGCGCGGCATCCAGCCGTTGCCACAGGTCGATATTTTTCACCGGTTTTTTCGCCGCGTTTTTCCAGCCACGTTTTTTCCAGTTCTCGATCCACTCGGTGATGCCCTTGCGCACGTACTCGGAATCGGTGGTCAGGTCCACCTTGCAGGGGCGGCTCAATGCCTCCAGTGCCATGATGGCGGCCGTCAGTTCCATGCGGTTATTGGTGGTTGAAGCCTCCCCCCCGTACAACTGTTTTTCGTGCTTGCCATAACGCAACAGGGCACCCCAGCCTCCCGGACCGGGGTTGCCGCGGCAAGCGCCATCGGTAAATATTTCAACGTGCTCAGTCACTTACTGCCTCTTTTCTCTCCTGGTGGGATAGCCGCGACTCGACCAGCCCGCTACTCACCACCTTCTTGCGGGTTGACCACTTCTGCCGAATCGGGGTCAGGGTCTCGACCCGTTTGCGCGCCACCAGCATATAACCTGCGCCGGCAATCGGCCACAGGCGCTGCCCCAGTTTTTCCATGAACCCCAGCCGCTGCATCAGCCGGGCGTTACGCACCGGCGGGCGATAAAAGAAATACTGTTTATGGGTCACATCAAAACCCAGCAAGGTTAGCCAGTCACGCAGGCGAAACTGGCCAAAAAAATGCCCACACCAGGGTGGCTGGCGTCGCCAGCCCAGTGACCAGCGCCACAGCTGCCACAGGCTTAGCGGGTTGAAACCGGTTATCACCACGTGCCCTTCCGGGATCAGGATGCGCTCTACCTCGCGCAGTACCTGGTGAGGGTAAGGGGTAAAATCCAGGGTGTGCGGCAAAATGACCACATCAATAGTATCAGTTTTAAACGGTAACGCCCACGAGGTGGCCTGCAGGTCGCTGGATACACCCGGCTGCAGACCCACCACGTGACGACGCGAGACCCGGCTGGTGGTAAGCAGATCAGTCTCGGCCACCTCGCCCACCTGGATCAGGTAATAACCAAACAAGTCCGGCAAGGTATTATCCAGTTGCTGTTTTTCAGCCTGCAGGTAGGCCTGTCCCGGCTCCGAGGCAAACCACTGCCTGAGGCTGGCCTGCAGTGGCGCCTGATCCAGGCAGCGCTCAAACGGTTTGTGTCGCGTGTTTTTTCTGAACAGCATGCTGGTTAATTCCCGGCCATTTATTTAGCCAAACTGTGAAACCGTATTAATCAGTTGACCACGGCCGTCACAGTTTTTACTATTTACTTTATATATGCTTTTCATGTGCTTCAATTTACAATAAAAACTATGCGAATACTGCCTTTTATCCTGTTTTTATCCGCCTCGCTGGCGGGCTGTGCCACCTTCCAGCAGGACACAGATCAACCCGCTGTACAAGTTGTTGAAAAAACAGCCCGTTATACGCCTCTCGGCGATGCAAGCTTTCCTGCCCTGAGCAAGGATCAAAACCTGCTTGGCCAGCTTGATGATCAAACGGAAGTAACCCAGCCATATCGCCATGATATCTGGCAACGTATTCGTGACGGTTTTGCACTGGATGATAGCGATCATCCGCGTGTTCAACGTCAACTTGACTGGTATGCCCGCCATCCCAACTATATGAACCGCGTCGTCGAGCGTGCCCGCCCTTACATGCACTTCATCGTTGAACAGGTTGAAGCCAAGGGCATCCCAACCGAGCTGGCCTTGTTACCGATCGTGGAAAGCGCGTTTCAGCCCTTTGCCTACTCGCATGGCCGCGCATCCGGTATCTGGCAGTTTATCTCCTCGACCGGGCGACGTTACGGTCTAAAACAAAACTGGTGGTATGACGGTCGACGCGATGTATATGCCTCGACCCAGGCCGCGGTTCGCTTGCTGGATAACCTGCAACGTAACTTCGATGGAAACTGGCTGTACGCACTGGCCGCCTACAATGCCGGTGGCGGTAATGTCCGCAAGGCGGTGCGCCGTAACAAACGTCGCGGCAAACCGCTGGACTTTTTCTCACTGCGCTTGCCCGCCGAAACCCGGGCCTATGTGCCAAAGTTACTGGCACTGAAAAAAATCATCAACAACCCGGGCAAGTACGGCATCAGCCTGGAGCCGATTGCCAACCAGCCTTACCTGGCAAAAGTCGATACCCTGTCGCAAATTGACCTGGCCAAGGTGGCGGAGCTGGCCGACATGCCCATCGATGAAGTCTACAAACTTAACCCGGGCTTTAACCGTTGGGCAACCCCACCCAATGGCCCGCATTATGTTTTACTGCCCATTGAAAAGGCACAGGGCTTTGAAACGAAACTGGCCGAGTTACCCCGTGAACAACGTATTCGCTGGGTACGCCATACTATTCGCAGCGGTGAAACACTCAGTACCATCGCTGCCAGGTATCACACCAGCATTAGCAGTATCAAGAAAGTGAACCGCCTGCGTGGCAACATGCTGCGTGCAGGACGCGGGTTAACCATCCCGGTTGCCAGCAAGAAACTGCGCAGTTACAAGCTCAGCGCCAACCAGCGTAAGAACAAGTTACAAAACATTCCGCGTGAAGGCGTGAAAGTCACGCACATTGTGCAGCACGGTGATACCTTCTGGGAACTGGCGCAACAACACAAGGTCAGCGTACGACAACTGGCCAAGTGGAATGGCATGGCGCCACGCGACCCGCTGCGTCCCGGCCAGAAAATCGTGATCTGGTCCCGCACCGGTAAATCGGTATCGCATAATGATCCTGATCACCTGGTCGTCCCACCCAGTCGCAATATCACCAAGCGCATCGGCTACCGGGTACGCAGCGGTGACTCACTGGCACGCATTGCGCAAAAGTTCCGGGTCTCCATTGCCCAGCTACGACGTTGGAACCGTCTGCCGAAAGGCAAATACCTGCAGCCTGGTCAACGCCTGACCCTGTTCGTCAACGTGTTTGGTACCAGCAGTTAACAACCAGCCTGGCTACCTGCCACAACGGCTTGTTAACTTGATGGGGAGCTATCTTGTGGTTGGGTACAAACCAAAGGTAGTTCGATATAGAACGTACTGCCGCGGTTGGCTTCGCTCTCCAACCCGATCTCGCCATTCATCAACTCTAACAATTGCTTACTCAGTGCCAGCCCGATACCCGTTCCTTCCACGGTGTGCTTGTCTTGATTCGGCAGGCGCTCGAAAGGCTTGAACAGGCGATCGTGCATATACGCGGGAATACCCGGTCCTGTATCACTGATTGAAATTCGGATCTTGTCTTGCTCAGGAAGACTGAGATCGATAATAACTTTTCCATTATCCTTGTTGTACTTGATGGCATTGGATAGCAGGTTAATAAACACCTGTTTAAAACGAAGCTGGTCTGCCAGGGCAATAAAATGGCAATCTTGTGGAATGTTATTGATCAGTTCGATGTTGGACATTTTTGCCTGGTTATCAAACAAGGTCAGTGATTCATTGATGATTTTCGATACGTTGATATCATCAATCTTAATTTCCAGCTTGCCCGCTTCTATTCTTGAAAGGTCCAGTACTTCATTGATAAGTTCCATCAGGTGTGAACCCGCCTGTAGTATCTCGTTAACGGAATCCTGCTGGTCCTTGTCTAACTGCTCATCCATTTTTAATAACTGGGCAAAGCCCAGGATGGCATTCATCGGCGTACGTAGTTCATGACTCATATGTGACAAAAATTCGGATTTAGCCCTGCTGGCTTTCTCGGCGATTTCTTTTGCTTGTTGCAGCGCCTGTTGTGCCTTATGGCGTTCACTGATATCGATGCCTATTGATACGATGTACTGTACCTTGCCGTTTTGGCCTCTTATGGTGGAATTATTCCATGCCACCAGAACACGTCCGCCATCGCTTTTCATCAGTTCGTTTTCATATTGCGAATCAAGTCCCTCGTCAGCCAGGTTTTCAAAAACCTGTTTAACTTTCTCAAGCTGTTCGGGAGGAACCAGCCAGTCCCAGATGGGACGATCACGTAGCTCGTCGAAGGTGAAACCGGTAACCTGTTCACATGCCGGGTTAAAACGGATAATATGGCCTTTACGGTTTAACACGATTACCAAGGCACCAGCATTATCAAGCACCTTGTTGATAAAATATCTTTCTGTCTCCAGTTCCTTGCTACGCTGTTGTACATTACTTTTGAGTAACGAATTGGAATCAGACAAGCACTTTTCATAATCAAGCACCTTGTTCCATAACTCGTTCCATCGCTGACTGAGTAAACCTAGCTCATCAAGTGATTTTGGAATAATACTTACATTAGCATGACTTTGTGATTGTGTTTCCAACGCGGTGACAAATGGCGACAAGCCTTGTTTGAAACTTTGCCATGCCATCCTGGTGCCGACCGCGGCAATCATAACCAGGAACAACCAGATACCCAACGTCTCGATACCGAAGTACCCGGTGCGATCATAAAAGTACATGATCAGGAGCGTATCGATGAGTACCGGCACAAACAAACCGAGCACGATTAATTTCAGTAAAATCGGCGCGACAGAGATATGGATTCCATGAGGCGCCAGGTAACGACCGAGACTATCGGTCAGGTAAAAGAAAATGGGTAGTGCGGTAATCAGCCCACCGGGGATCACGCCAAGGAAACTGATTAAATATTTACTCGCCGGGTAATCATGGGCATGCAATGTCGAAAGCGAGTAAAGCGTCGTTAACAGGCCTATCGCAAAATAAAGAAACAGAATACCAAAATAATAGATTGGTAACCTTTTCAGGTGTTTCTGGTACTTTTTGGCGATTTCACCATTGTTCGCCATGAGAATAACATGGCGTATGAAGCGTTTTGTTATTCTTGAACCAACAAGAAAAGAAGTTAGCAAAAGGAGCGTGCCATAATCCGCAAAAACATAGAAAACTTCGGGAAAAGGAAACACGCCAACGAAACTCAGCATTGAGATGCCGGTTAACGGAGGTAACAGCAGCGTTATCCAGTTAACAATCCATATACTCTGTTTAAAGCGTTCCTCATCAGAGTGACTGTGGTTATTATTACTGTCGTTACTGGTTCGTGTAACGTCCTGCATGCACATAACCTTATCGGGCTATTTTAGCTATTTTCAATATAACCAGCTGAATTCGTTATTACAATAGAAAATTAACCTATTTATATAGTGTTTATAGCAGCAGGTGTAGCGCTGAATGTTATCACTCCAGGAACAGGGAAGCCTGTAACAAGGTTCGGGTGTAGCTATCTTCAGGTTGCTTAAATAGTCGCTCGGTACCACCCTGCTCGATGACTTTGCCCTGGCGCATGACGATCACCCGGTGTGCCATGGCGCGAATCACGCGCAAGTCATGGGTAATGAACAGGTAACTGATGTTGTGTTTTTTCTGTAAATTTCTTAACAGGTCCAACACCTGTTTTTGCACCGAAACATCCAGCGCGCTGGTCGGCTCATCCAGCAGGATTAACTTCGGCTCGAGGATGACAACGCGGGCTATCGCAATGCGTTGCCGCTGGCCGCCGGAAAACTCGTGTGGATATCGCCACAGCATGTCCTGTTCCAGGCCCACTTCATCCATGACCTGGGCGATGCGTTCGGATTTTTCATTTCTGGTTAAATGGGGGAAATGAATATCCAGACCCTCGCCGATGATTTGCGCAATGGTCATGCGTGGTGACAGGGAGGAAAACGGATCCTGGAACACCACCTGCATATTACGGCGCAAGGGGCGCAAGGCACGATCGGATAAGGTGTGCAGTTTCTGTTCTTTAAACTGGATCGAACCCTCGCAATCCTGTAGCCGCAACAAACACATACCGAGCGTGGTTTTACCCGAACCTGATTCACCCACGATGCCCAGCGTCTCGCCCTGGTTGATGGTAACACTGACATCATCCACCGCTTTGACATCTCCCACGTGGCGGTTAAAAAAGCCGGCCTTGATGGGAAAATAACAACGTACCTGTTCTGCATGTAACAGGGGTTGTTTTTCCCGTTGCACTGTTTCTTTCTCGATCAGCGCTTCGGGCTGGCTGTTCAGTAACCCGATGGTATATTCATGTTGCGGGCTGGCAAACAGCTCCTGCATGGTATTCTGCTCAACCAGTTTGCCCTGTTGCATGACGCAAACCCTGTCGGCGAAGCGTTTCACCATGTTGAGATCATGAGTGATCATCAACACCGCCATGGAGAAATCTTTTTGCAGGTCTTCCAGTAATTCGAGTATCTGTGCCTGGATGGTGACATCCAGTGCCGTGGTCGGCTCATCGGCGATAAGCAACTTTGGACGGCAGGCCAGTGCCATGGCAATCATCACACGTTGCCGTTGTCCCCCTGACAACATGTGTGGATAGGCATCGATGCGTTTATGTGGTTCCACGATACCGGTTCGATCGAGCAACTCAATCATGCGTTGCCGGGCCGCCTGGCGTGACAGGCTCTCGTGTATCAATAGTGGCTCGATGAGTTGTTCACCAATACGATACAGCGGGTTTAACGCGGTCATCGGTTCCTGGAAAATCATCGCGATATCCCGACCACGGATTGTGCGCATCCTGGCTTCATCAAGCGTCAGCAGATCCTGGTTATTAAACAAAACCTGGCCAGACGGGTAATGGGTCTGGGTTTTATCGTGTAACTGCAGGATCGACAAGGCGGTCACCGATTTACCCGAACCGGACTCCCCCACCAGGGCCAGCTTTTCATTTTCCTGGATAGCAAAGCTGACCTTGTCCACTACCTGGCTAAGCGTGTTGGGATCGCGCCCAAAAGCCACCGATAAATCTTTAATGGATAACAGGGGTTCGCTCATGATTATCCTCGCCGTGGATCCATGGCTTCACGTAACGCTTCACCAATAAAAATCAACAATACCAGTGCGCCGACCAGTACCCCGAACGTAGTCATGGATAACCACCAGGCTTCGATGTTTTCCTTGCCCTGTGAAAGCAATTCACCCAGGCTCGGCGTGGTGGGTGGTACGCCCAGCCCCAGGAAATCGAGACTGGTCAATGCCATGATCGCTGCACTGATGCGAAATGGTAAGAAGGTAATCACCGGGGTGAGACTGTTGGGCAACAGGTGGCGAAACATGATAGCCCGGTTGGACAAGCCCAGTGCCCTGGCGGCCTGCACATAATCCATGTTGCGGCCACGCAAGAACTCGGCGCGCACATAGTCAGCCAGCCCCATCCAGCCAAACAGGGACAGTAAAATGATTAGCAGCATGATGCTGGGTTCAAACAACGAGGCAAAGATGATCAACAGGTAAAGTTCCGGCATCGAGCCCCATATCTCGATGAGCCGTTGTGCAAACAAATCCAGCCTGCCACCGAAATAACCCTGCACCGCGCCCGCCAGCACCCCCAGCACGATGCCAATCGCGGTTAACACGAAGGCAAACAATACCGAGAGGCGAAAACCGTATATCAGGCGCGCCAGCACGTCACGTCCACGGTCATCGGTCCCCAGCAGGTTCTGCGATGACGGTTTGGCCGGGTTGGGCGCATCATTGTAGTAATTGATGGTGTCATAGCTGAACGGATTCGGCGGGTAAATGGCCCAGTTATCGCCTGTGGTAATCAGTTCACGCACGTAGGGATCGATATAGTCCGCCTCGGTATCAAAGTCACCACCAAAGGTGGTTTCCGGGTAACTGACCAGGATCGGCACATACAACTCGTCCTGGTAGGATATCAACAGCGGCTTGTCATTACTGAGCAGCTCGGCAAACAGGCTGAGCACGAACAGGATACCGAAAATCCATAAACTGAAATAACCGCGCTTGTTGGCACGAAAACGGTTCCAGGCGCGGCGTTGCACACTGTCACGCTTGCTACGTTTCACGGGTAAGACGGCGGTTGGCTGCATGCTACTCATTTGTTCATCGACTCAAACTGGATGCGTGGATCAATCAGTACGTAGCACAAGTCGGTGATCAACTTGGCGATCAAGCCCAGCAAGGTGAACAGGTAAAGCGATCCCAGTACCACCGGGTAATCGCGTTTCAGTATCGACTCGTAAGAGAGCAAGCCCAGGCCATCCAGTGAAAAGATGGTTTCAATCAGGATACTGCCGGCAAAAAACGCACCGATGAAGGCACTGGGAAAGCCGGTAACCAACGGGATCATCGCGTTACGAAACACGTGTTTGTAGAGGACGGTATTCTCCGGCAGGCCTTTAGCCCTGGCGGTCAATACGTACTGCTTGCGTATTTCTTCGATGAAGCTGTTCTTGGTCAGCATGGTCATGATGGCGAAACTGCCGACCACCAGCGAGATCACCGGCAAGGTGATGTGCCAGAGGTAGTCGGTGATCTTGTCAAACCAGCCCAGCTGTTCCCAGTTATCGGACACCAGGCCACGCAATGGGAACACGTCCCAGAAGCTGCCGCCACCGAACAGGACCAGCAGGAAGATACCCAGCACGAAACCCGGTATCGCATACCCGACCAGGATCACGGTACTGGAAATCACGTCGAACTTGCTACCGTCACGGATCGCCTTGCTGATACCCAGCGGGATACAGGTGATATAAACCAGCAGGAAGGTCCACATCCCCAGGCTGATGGAAACCGGCAGCTTGGAAATAATCAGATCCATCACGGACTGCTGGTAATAATAACTGTCACCCAGATCAAACTGTGCGTAATTACTGATCATGGTAAAGAAACGCTCATGGGCAGGTTTATCAAAGCCGTAGAGCGCTTTCAATTCTTCCAGTTTCTCTTCATCCAGCCCGGCATTTCCACGGTACAAGCGCTGGCTGCTGCCGCCGGCTTCGCCACCGGCTTCGGTGCGTGACTGCATTTGATAGATCAACTGCTCGACCGGGCCACCTGGCACGAACTGCGTCACGATAAACGTGATCAACATGACACCAAACAGGGTCGGTACCATCAGCAGTAAACGTTTAAGAATATAGGCCCACATGGTCTTATCTCAGTCTCATTTTGATTTTTT
Source organism: Thioalkalispiraceae bacterium (assembly GCA_050116415.1). Lineage (GTDB taxonomy): Bacteria > Pseudomonadota > Gammaproteobacteria > UBA6429 > Thiohalophilaceae > JARRJY01. The sequence continues at coordinate 10,268 of JASFOS010000014.1, read as the reverse complement.
TACCCACCAGGTACTTAACACCCAGGGATCAGCCGAATAATACAAGGGTAAGGTTTCCGGGTAACTGAACTTGTCCCAGTATGCAAGCCGGTGAACCGCGATATACCAGTTAGGGATCAGGTATTCGCCATGCAGCATGACCCGGTCCAGGGCCCGGGTCGCGGTGATCAGCTGTTGCCGGTTCCGGGCAAACACCACTTTATCGATCAATTGATCGATCACCGGGTTGTTGATACCCATCAGGTTGCGTGAGCCTTCCTGGTCAGCCGAGCGTGAATGCCAGAAACTGTACAGCTCATTACCCGGTGATTGTGACTGGGAATAGGAACTGACAATCATGTCAAAATCAAAAGTCCGTGTCCGGCGGTTATACAGGGAGACATCGACCGTGCGGTAATTGAGTTTGATCCCCAGTTTTTTCAGGTTATAGGCATAGGGCGCAAGGATACGTTCAAAGCCTTTCTGTGCCAGCATCACATCAAACTCGAAGCGCCTGCCCTGCGCGTTCTGCAAGGCGCCCTCTTTGACAAACCAGCCGGCCTGCTCCAGCAGTTTCTTTGCCTGTCGCAGGTTCTGTCTTAGCTCGCCGGGTTCATCGGTGGATGGGGGATGCCATTCCTGGTTGAACACTTCGTCGGGCAACTGGTTACGAAAACGGTTTAACAGCTGCAATTCATCCCCCTGCGGCAGACCACGTGATGCCAGCTCGCTGTTACTGAAATAGCTGTCGCAGCGGGTATACTGGTTATAAAACAATTTACGGTTTGACCAGTCAAAATCAAACGCCAGGGTCAGGGCTTTTCTGACCCGCTTGTCTTTGAACAAGTCACGCCGCGTGTTGAAAAAGAAACCCTGCATGCCGGCATTGTTTTTATGAGGCAGTTCCTGCTTGATGATCTTGCCGGAAACAAACTGCGGCCCGACATAATCACGCGCCCATTGCTTGGAATGGTTGACCAGGATGTAATCGAACTCACCGGCTTTGAGTGCTTCCAGCATCACGGTACTGTCCTTGTAATACTTGTATTTCACCTTGTCAAAATTAAACATGCCACGGCGGGTCGGAAAATCCTTTGCCCAGTAATCCGGGTTACGTTGATACGTGACGTTCTTACCCAGTTCGAATTCACTCACCACGTAGGGGCCACTGCCGACAGGCAGCTTGCGATTTAACTTATCGAACGGCGTGTCGCCCACCCATTTGCGGGAAAATATCGGAATCTGCGCGGTGATGAGATGTAACTCGGGGTTCTTGCGGGCAAACTCGAAACGGATGGTACGCGTGTTGAGCACCACCGCACGCTTGATATCGGCCCAGTAAAACCGGTAGTAGGGATGTCCCTTGTCACTGCGTATGGTGTCAAAAGAGAATTTCACGTCCTCGGCCAGAACCGGGCTGCCATCGGAAAAACGTGCCTTGCGGTTAAGACGAAAAGTCACCGAGAGCCTGTCGCGGGCGAGCTGAATATCTTCGGCCAGGTGACCATACAGGCTATAGGGTTCATCCTGGCTTTGCACCATCAGGGTTTCAAATACCAGGGTGCCCAGCCCCTCGGCGGACACGCCCTTGAGGATAAACGGGTTGAAACTGTCAAAATTGCCAAACCCGGCGAGCACAATTTGTCCGCCCTTGGGCGCATCGGGTTTGACGTAATCGAAGTGCTTGAAACCGGGCACGTACTTGGCCTGGTAGCCATAGCCGATGGAAGGCGCCGCGTGCAACGATGACATGCTCATCATTAGCAGTGCTACCACTATCCCTTTAGCCTGGTACTGCACACTCACCACCCTTTCATTAATATTATGACTGCAAGACTACTGGAGTTTACGGGTTTCATCCAGAGCGGTTATTGCTGTAAACGTAACGCACATTGTCGCCCAAGGAAACTGGTCAAGTTCAGCGGAAAACATTACTATAATGGTATTTTCTACTTTGAATAAGATCAGAACAACACGAGGATAATATTATGGGATTTCTGCAAGGTAAACGCGCCCTGATTGTCGGCCTGGCGAGTAATCGTTCCATCGCCTGGGGTATTGCGCAAGCCATGCGCCGTGAAGGGGCTGAACTGGCTTTTACCTATCAAAATGAGAAGCTGGAGGATCGTGTTGCGAAAATGGCATCCGAGCTGGACTCTGATATCCTGGTCCCCTGCGATGTGAGCAGTGACGAAGAAATAGCCAATGTCTTTGATCACCTGGATAACTACTGGGATGGGCTGGATACCATCATTCATTCTGTTGCTTTTGCACCACGCAACGAGCTGGAAGGTGATTACCTGGACAATGTCAGCCGCGAAGGTTTTCGCATGGCGCACGAAATCAGCTCGTACAGTTTCGCAGCGTTAGCCAAGGCGGGACGCAATATGATGGAAGGCCGTGATGGCAGCCTGCTCACCCTCAGTTACCTGGGTGCAGAACGCTCCATCCCAAACTATAACGTCATGGGGCTGGCCAAAGCCTCGCTGGAAGCCAACGTGCGCTACATGGCGCAAAGCCTGGGACCGGACGGTATTCGTGTCAATGGCATTTCAGCCGGCCCAATCAAGACCCTGGCCGCGGCGGGCATCAGCAATTTCCGCAAAATGCTGGACGAGGTGGAAAAATCAGCGCCCCTACGCCGTAATGTCACCATTGAGGATGTGGGTAATGCCGCTGCTTTCCTCAGCTCTGATCTGGCATCCGGTATTACCGGTGAGATCATGTACGTAGATGCCGGGTATAACACCATTGGCATGCGTCCGCTTGATGCTGAATAAGCACTGAGCCTATGTAAATAAAAAAGGCCTCAAACGAGGCCTTTTTTATTGCTTAGGATTTATTTTCCTGGAGAATATTTTCCTCACCTTCCAGTCGGCCGATAATCACCGCACCGCACGAGTCACTGAAAACATTCACCGAGGTACGGAACATATCCAGAATACGATCGACCGCGAGGATCAAGCCAAGCGCTTCGACCGGCAGACCGAGCGCCGAGAGGATAATGGTGATTGCCACCAGGCTTGCGGCCGGCACGGCGGCAACGCCGATGGACGTCAGCAAGGCAATGGTCACGATTGTAAACTGGGTGGCCAAACTGAGTTCAATACCATAGGCCTGGGCAATAAACATCGCCGCCACGCACTCATACAGCGCGGTGCCATCCATGTTGACGGTTGCGCCCAGAGGCAATACGAAACTGCTGGTGCGGTTGGAGACCCCGGCATTTTTCTCGACACAATCAATGGTTATAGGCAGGGTTGCGGCCGATGATGCCGTGGAAAATGCCGTCAATACTGCCGGTGACATGGCACGATAGTGGCGTAAAGGATTGACGCGCGCCACGTACTTCAAGAGTAGCGGCATCACGATAAACACATGGGTAGCCAGTGCCAGTAACACGCTTAATGCAAACAGTCCCAGCGACTCGAACATCGAAGCAAGGTTATCGGTGCTAGTGACAACCTTGGCAACCAGCGCAAACACGCCGATGGGCGCAAATTTCATCACCCAGTCGGTAATTTTCATCATGGTCTGGTATGCGCCCTGCCAGAAGTTGTACTGGCTTTCCGCGTAAACCTCTTCAACCTGGGTAATAAAAAATCCAAACAGGATGGCAAAGAAAATCAAACCGAGCATCTGGCCATCGGCTGCTGCCGCAATTATATTGGGTGGAACCATGCTGAGAAAGACCGTGGCCACCTCACCGATGCCGCGATCCCCGACCTTGCTACTCGCCTCTTCAGCCAGGCTCGCGTCCAGTCCCAGTACATCCTTGGCCGGTACCCCATCGATAATACCGGGGCTGAACAGGTTTACGAAGAACAGGCCAATCAGGATCGCAAACAGGCTGGTGGTCATGTAATAGAGGATGGTTTTGCCACCCATGCGAGCCAGGCCGTGCGAACCACCAATGCCCGCGATACCGACAATGATCGATGAAACGACCAGCGGCACAATAATCATTTTAAGCGCATTGATAAATAGGGTACCGACGAAATCGTAGGCCGCGTAAAGATTAATACCCAGCAAGCTACTGTCCTGGCTGGTCAGAGTTCCGGCTATAACCGCGAGGAGTAATGCAATCAGAATTTGCCAATGAAGTTGCAAGCGCATGCCTGTCTCCTGGTTACATCTGACAAAATACAAAAGGGCTCTAGTGAGCCCTTTTTGTCAGTTTACTGTTGTTGTTTTATGTTTTCGGTGTACAACTTTATATCAGCCTGGCTTTTCAGGTAATCAACATAGCCATCGTAACTGGCATTGCCATACATCGCGACCAGTTGTTGTTGCTCGGCCTGTTCGATGTCGGTGCCTTCCACAACCTTGTTCAAAATGATCACGGCCTGATCACCGTTAACCAGGGGAACATGTTGTATAGCGACCTTGCTATCCGGCTTCGGCATACGGAAAGCGGCCTGGCGGACACCCGCATTGACCTGGCTAGACTGTTGGCTTGGCTTGCGCGCAATCAGGCCTGGCTTATGGTAGTCAATCGCCGCGCTGGTTTTTGCAACCGCTGTGGCAGTGTCGCCTTCATTGAGTTTAGCAACGATACTGCTCGCCAGTTTGTTTGCTTCGCTAACGGCCTTGTCACGCTTGAGGCTGGTAACAATGCGTGACCTGACCTGTTCCAGGGTCAAGGCTGAGGCAGGCTTATGTTGCTTGTTGCGCAACACCAGCAAGTGGGTATCGCTCAGTTCGATCATTTCACTGTTATGTCCACGTTTCAGGACTTCATCAGCAAATGCCGCTGCAACAACCTTGGGTTCGGCCAACACCCCTTTACCGCCATCGCGGGTAAATAACTCGCTTTGCTTGATTTCAAGTCCCAGCGCCTCTGCGGCGGGCCGCAATGAATCAGGCGTTTCGTAGGTCAGGTTATTCAGCTTATCAATATCAGTGTAGAACTGCTGCTCAGCTTTCTGCAGTTGCAAATCTTTCTTGATCTTGCTCTTAACTTCTTCAAAAGGCGTGACCTTGCCTGGCTTGATATCAGTAAGCTTGATGATGTGATAGCCAAAATCAGATTTGACGGGTTCACTGACCTGGCCTTTATCCATGGCAAACACGGCTTCCTCAAAGGCCTTGTCCATGACGCCTTTGCCAAAGTAACCCAGGTCTCCTCCGTTGTTGGCTGAGCCCGGATCTTTTGAGTATTGCTTTGCCAATTCAGCAAATGATTCACCTTTGTTAATCCGCTGAACCAGTTCCTCTGCCAGTTTCCTGGCCTGTGCTGCATCGTTATCTTCACCTGTGGTAATCAGGATATGGCTGGCTTTACGTTGCTCAGGCGTTGATTCGTAGAGACTGATATTTTGTTCATAATGTTGACGTATTGCCGCCTCGTCTATAGCGAATTGTTTTGCGACGTTATTAATATTCAGATCAATATACTCGATGCTGACCATTTCTGGCGTAGTAAATTCAGCACTGTGCTTAGAATAGTATTGACTGACTTCTTCTTCAGTCACATCAATATCCTGCATCAGGTTTTGATGCTTGATCTGCAGGTATTCGATATCGCGCTTTTGCCCCTGTAGTTTTTTGTAACTATCCACTTGCCAGGGCGCAACAAATACGGAGCGGGATAACCCGGCATACAAATGTTCATCGGCAATATCCTGCGCAATACGACTCTCAAACATTGCACTGTTCATGCCTTGCATCGCCAGCATACGCTTGTATTGCTTGTTGGAAAATTTCCCGGTTTCGTCTTTGAATGAGTCCATCGCGGTAATACGAGAGAGGATTTGTTGAGGTGCTGCAGTGAAACCTTTCGAATCCAGTGCCTGGCTTAATACTTCACGTGTCACCATGCCATCCAGCACCTGTTGTTTAATGACATCATCATTAAACATTTCCGACTTGTAACTTTTGCCGAACATTTTTTGCAGGCGTTCCTGGTAATTCTGATAAGCGCGCAAAAACTCGGTTTGACTAATCTCAACGCCATTGACTTCGGCGACATTAACCTTTGCCGAACCAGACAGGTAGCTACTCAAACCAAACAACGCAAAAGTGATAATGATTAAACCAACGATCACCCAGACAACAATGCCTTGCGCACGATCACGTATTAATTGCAGCATAGTTCATCACGTATATTTATTGTTGATAAAATAAAAAAGGGCGCACTTCCTATTCAGAAGACGCGCCCTTTATTTATATGGCGGACCGGACGGGACTCGAACCCGCGACCTCCGGCGTGACAGGCCGGCATTCTAACCAGCTGAACTACCGGTCCAGATTGGTGGGTGGTGCAGGGATCGAACCTGCGACCCTCGCCTTGTAAGGGCGATGCTCTCCCAGCTGAGCTAACCACCCCAGCCATCAAAGGCGCGCTAGTTTACGGCATCTTTAAACGCTTTACCAGCCTTAAATGCAGGATTTTTTGATGCCGCGATTTGAATTTCTTCGCCGGTGCGTGGATTGCGGCCAGTACGTGCTGCACGCTCACGAACCACGAAGCTACCGAAACCTGCGATTGCAACCTGGTCACCTTTGGCCAGGGTGTCGACGACACTGCTAATCATGGTATCCACAGCGCGAGTTGCCGCGGCTTTCGAAATATCTGCTCCCTCAGCTACAGCTTCAATCAGTTCAGATTTATTCACGTTATTCTCCCCTTTTTATGGTTCTAGAAAATAAAACACCGCCCAATAAAATTACGGAATCATATGAGTACGGGGCGGTAGCAGATGTTCATATGCCTAGCTTTTATACCAACGGCCTCTGTAACGGTCAAGCAGGCAAGTCATCATTTCGCAAGAAATAATGTGCTTGCAGGCTTGACTTTACAGGCGCTAACTAAAAAACCGGTACCAGAATGAAAAATGGTTAATGTGTGTGCACCGAGTTGTGCTCAGATTTTTTATCGTCTGATTTCACAACCTCGGCAGCCAACATCTCTTCATCGCTCAATGCTTCAGGCGAGCGCGTCAAGGCAACTTCAAGAACCTCGTCGATCCAGCGCACCGTGCGAATTTCAAGGCTATCTTTGATATTCTGCGGAATGTCCGCCAGGTCGCGTTCATTCTCGTGCGGAATCAGCACCGTCTTGATACCCCCACGATGGGCGGCCAGCAGTTTTTCTTTCAGGCCACCGATGGGTAATACCTCGCCACGCAGGGTAATTTCACCGGTCATGGCTACATCTGCGCGTACCGGGATGCCAGTCAGCGCGGAGGCCAATGCCGTACACATACCGATGCCCGCTGACGGACCGTCTTTCGGAATCGCCCCCTCGGGCACGTGCACGTGGATGTCATTTTTCTCGAACAGCTCTGGCTTAATACCCAGTGCCTGTGCCCGACTTCTGACAACCGTCAGCGCCGCCTGGATGGATTCCTTCATGACATCACCCAACTGCCCGGTAATGCTGTGTTTACCTTTGCCTGGCATGACCGCGGTTTCGATGGTCAATAAATCACCACCTACTTCGGTCCAGGCCAGACCAGTCACCTGACCGACCTGGTCATTTTCTTCGGCACGACCAAAGCGGAAACGTTTCACGCCCAGGTACTTCTCTGAGTTTTCCGAGGTCACTTCAACCGAGCTGACATCTTTATCCAGCAGGATTTCCTTGACGACTTTACGACAGATCTTGGCGATCTCGCGTTCCAGGTTACGCACCCCGGCTTCACGCGTGTAGTAACGAATAATGTCGCGTACCGCCTCTTCGGAGATGCTCAGTTCGCCTTCCTTCAGACCATTGTTTTTCATCTGCTTGGTAATCAGGTAGCGTTCTGCGATATTCACCTTCTCGTCTTCGGTATAACCTGACAGGCGAATCACTTCCATACGATCCAGCAGAGGACCAGGAATGTTCATGGTATTGGAAGTTGCCACAAACATGACTTCTGACAAGTCATAATCCACTTCCATGTAATGATCATTGAAGGTGTGGTTTTGTTCCGGGTCTAGTACTTCCAGTAATGCCGAAGCCGGATCACCACGGAAGTCCATTGCCATCTTGTCGATTTCATCCAGCAGGAACAGCGGGTTACGTGTCTCGACTTTGGCCAGGTTTTGAATAATTTTACCGGGCATGGAGCCAATATAGGTACGACGATGACCGCGGATTTCAGCTTCATCGCGAACACCACCCAGCGCCATGCGTATAAACTTGCGATTGGTCGCGCGTGCGATAGATTTACCGACCGAGGTTTTACCCACGCCGGGAGGACCTACCAGGCACAGAATCGGACCTTTAAGTTTCTTGTTACGTTGTTGAACCGCCAGGTATTCCAGGATGCGTTCTTTGACTTTTTCCAGGCCGTAGTGATCCGCTTCCAGCACCTCTTCAGCCTTGGCCAGGTCATGACGAATCTTGCTACGTTTTTTCCATGGGACAGTGACCATCCAGTCAAGATAGTTTCTCACCACGGTCGCTTCTGCCGACATGGGTGACATCATCTTGAGTTTGTTCAGCTCGGACTTGGCCTTGGCCTTGGCTTCCTTGGACATGCCGGCTTTCTCAATCTTTTCTTCCAGCTCTTCCATTTCATTGGGTACATCTTCCATGTCACCCAGTTCTTTCTGGATCGCTTTCATCTGTTCATTCAGATAATACTCACGCTGGCTTTTTTCCATCTGGCGTTTCACACGGCCACGGATACGTTTTTCTACCTGTAACAGATCCAGTTCTGATTCCATCAAAGTCATCAGGTGTTCCAGGCGTTCACGCAGGTCGACGATTTCAAGAATTTTTTGCTTCTCTTCAATCTTCAGTGACATGTGTGCGGCAATGGTATCCACCAGTCGATTGGGATCTTCGATGCTGGAAAGTGAAGTCAGAATTTCGGGGGGAATTTTCTTGTTCAGTTTCACGTATTGATCAAACTGCGTGGTGAGTGAACGTGATAATACTTCAGCTTCACGTTCATCAACGACTTCGTCTTCAAACTTGACAACCTGTGCCGTGAAATAATCATCACTGCCCATGTAGTGAACGATACGCGCGCGTTCATTGCCTTCCACCAGCACCTTGACGGTACCGTCGGGTAGTTTCAGTAACTGTAGAATACTGGAGATGGTACCGATGTTATAAAGATCTTCGGTTTCTGGCTCGTCCTGTGCCGCACTCTTTTGTGCGACCAGTAAAATCTGTTTGTCGTCTTCCATCGCCGCTTCCAGGGCCTTGATGGATTTATCGCGCCCCACGAACAAGGGGATGACCATATGCGGGTAAACCACAACGTCACGCAATGGTAAAACAGGGATCGCGGATAATTGCTCTTCAATCACTTCAGACATGGTAGGTTCTCGTCATAATTAATGTATTGATATTTTCGCTATCCATTGTGGAGTGGCGATATCCTAGCTATGGGGTCAGGATAGACATTATTCAATACTAAGGGCAGACTTTTTATACCAGAAAAAATTAAGGGGTATCAAATACCCCTTAATGCTTACTCATCCGATGATGCGGCACGCGGTTCCGAGCCCTCGTAAATAAACAAGGGTTCGCCACCATCCCCGTTGATCAGGGATTCATCAATCACGACTTTTTCCACGTTTTCCATGGATGGCAGGTCGTACATGGTATCGAGCAGGATATGCTCGAGAATAGAACGCAGGCCACGGGCACCGGTTTTGCGGGCCATGGCTTTCTGTGCCACTGCACGCAGGGCATCCTCGCGGAATTCCAGTTCGCAACCTTCCATTTCAAACATTTTCTGGTATTGCTTGGTCAATGCGTTCTTGGGTTCGGTCAGGATCTGGATCAGGGCATCTTCGTCCAGTTCCTCCAGGGTTGCCAGTACCGGCAAACGCCCGACGAACTCTGGAATCAGGCCATAGCGCGTCAAATCCTCGGGTTCCACGTCGCTCAGCACTTCAGAGACGCTCTTCTGGCTGTCCTTGCTTTTGACTTCTGCGCCGAAACCGATACCGCCTTTTTCAGAGCGGTCGCGGATGATCTTGTCCAACCCGGCAAAAGCACCACCGCAGATGAACAGGATATTCGCCGTGTCGACCTGTAAAAACTCCTGTTGCGGGTGCTTACGGCCACCTTGAGGTGGTACCGAGGCCACGGTGCCTTCAATGAGTTTCAGCAACGCCTGTTGCACACCCTCCCCGGAAACATCACGGGTAATCGAAGGGTTATCGGATTTGCGTGAAATCTTGTCGATTTCATCAATATAAACAATCCCGGTCTGGGCCTTGTCGACATCGTAATCACATTTTTGCAACAGCTTCTGGATGATGTTTTCCACGTCCTCACCCACGTAACCGGCTTCGGTCAGGGTGGTCGCATCGGCAATGGTGAATGGTACGTTCAGCAG
>JASFOS010000013.1:0-26411 GCA_050116415.1 Thioalkalispiraceae bacterium | reverse complement strand
TTACATTTGTTAATAATTAGTTGACCTGTATCAAGCTTCTATCTGTTAAATTATTTAAACTCAGCTATCCTTCCTTTACTAATCATAGATTTTTCGTACTACCACTCTTTTTTTACCAGGAGGTGTCCTATGCAATCTCCATTATCATTGCAAGCACTGATAATCGTGAACCTTTTACTACTTGGTAATAACCTTCAGGCATCAGGTGTCTCGCGTGGTGCTATGCTCAGTAACTCCTGTTCTGCCTGTCATGGCACCGATGGCAAAAGCCCGGGTGCAATCCCAAGTATTAATGGCAAATCATCTGATTTTATTTCCAAGGCATTAAAGGATTTTCGCCAAGGTAGTAGACCATCAACCGTGATGGGACGACATGCTAAAGGTTACAGTGACGAAGAAATTCAGTTAATTGCCGACTATTTTTCTGGTCTTTAACAGGAGGCTGTCATGAGCACCATTAATCGTAGAAAGTTTCTTAAGCTAATAGGTGGTACAGGTGCAGCGATTGCTGCTCCCAGTTTGCTATCATGTAACAAAGCAGCCAAAGCAAGTGCCAGAGTAGTGATAGTTGGTGGTGGTTTTGGTGGAGCGACCTGTGCCAAGTATTTAAAAAGATTTGACCCTCGTATATCAGTAACTCTGATAGAACCGGTAAAACGCTTTACTACCTGCCCATTCAGCAATGCTGTGCTAGGTGATATGCGTAACCTGGAATCAATCACCCACGGCTATGATTCCCACCAACAACGCGGTATTACAGTGATACATGCCATGGTTACCGACATCGAGGAGGCGGGTAAAGCCGTAAGACTAGATAACGGGAAAACTATCGAGTTCGATCGTTTGGTACTCTCCCCTGGGATCGATTTTCGCTGGGAAGCGGTTGAAGGTATGCAAGTCGAAGATATTTCAAGCATTCCTCATGCCTGGCAAGGTGGTCCGCAAACGATCCTGCTAAGTAACCAGCTGAAAGCCATGCCCGATGGCGGGGTAGTGATTGTTGCCCCACCCGGTAACCCGTTCCGCTGTCCACCCGGACCCTACGAGCGGGTCAGCCTGATAGCCCATTACCTCAAACAACATAAACCCAAGTCCAAGATACTGATTCTTGATGCCAAGGAAAAATTTTCCAAGCAACCCCTGTTCATGCAGGGCTGGCAACAGCTTTATCCTGGGATGATTGAATGGGTCAGTGGTAACAACGGTGGCCGCATTGAACGCGTTGATGTACCCAAACGTACCTTGCATTCAGAACTGGGCGATCGACACCGTGCAGATGTGATCAATTTTATCCCACCACAAAAAGCGGGCGCGATTGCCCATAAAGTAGGACTGGTCAATAATGATGGCTGGTGCCCGGTCAACCAACGTACCTTTGAATCAACCATCAAGCCAGGTATTCATGTGATTGGTGATGCCAGTGTGGCAGGCGCAATGCCTAAATCGGGCTTTGCCGCCAATAGTCAGGGTAAGGTATGTGCCGCCGCCATTGTCACCGCAATCCATGGGACGGTGATGCCTGATCCGTCATATGTGAATACCTGTTACAGCCTGGTAGCACCTGATTACGGTATCTCAGTGGCCGCCGTCTATCGCCACAATACTGAAAAAGGTATTTACAAGGTTGAGGGCTCAGGTGGAGTCAGCCCCAAAGAGGCAGATGCTGAATTCAGGAACCTGGAAGCCCGCTACGCCAAAGGCTGGTATGACAGTATCACTTCGGATGTATTTGGTTAAGTTAATCACAATATATTAACAATGCCAGCTAGTACAGCTGGCTTTTTTATTTTCAGATATAAATCTCTTTAAATCATTGTCAATTTCTGTTGCAACAGCATAAAAATCAATCTATTACTTGATACTAATATATAAATTTTATTCTCGAACTGCATTTCCAATAAGCCTGTGACTAATCAGGGAACTTATCAGGTGTTTACTTTACTAATCACTTGGCATGTGAAAGTTTTGTGATTTTTAATTATTATAGTAAAGGGATGTCATTGAAAAACGTACTTATCGTTGAAGATAATGAGGATATTGCCAGGCTGATACGTATACACCTGGCGGATATGGGCTGCCACGCCATGATCATTACCGATGGCTTATCGGCCATCCACGAAATTCAGCAGCGCCATTTCGACCTGATAATCCTTGATCTGATGTTACCCAACCTGGATGGCCTGGAAGTTTGCCGACGGATTAGAAAACAATCGCAGTATACCCCGGTACTGATTCTTACCTCAAAATCCTCCGAACAGGACCGCATCACCGGGCTTGAAATCGGTGCTGATGATTACATCACCAAGCCCTTTAGCATTCGCGAACTGGTCGCACGGGTCAAAGCCCAGTTTCGTCGCGATGATGCTTTCTCACACGTTGAGCAACAACAGGTACTGAAATTTGGTGAGCTGTGTATCGAAACTGAAAATCGCCAGGTCACGGTAGACAACAAGAATATTGACCTGACAGCAAAAGAGTTTGACCTGTTGCTTAAATTCACTCAAAACCCGGGGCGTGTCTTCTCCCGGTTGCAACTTCTGGATAGCGTGTGGGGCTATGGTCATGATGGCTATGAACATACTGTCAATTCGCATATCAACCGCTTGCGCAGCAAAATTGAACAAAAGCCAGCACAGCCACACTATATCCTCACCGTGTGGGGCGTGGGTTACAAGTTTAACCCCAACCTGCCGTCATGAAACTGTTTAATAGTCTGTCCAATAAACTGGTCATTGCCTTACTTGGCTTATTGCTGCTGCTTTCAGCTGCCTTTATCGGTTTTGCCATCTGGAGTACACCACGTTTTTTACAGGAACTTAACCAGAAAATGAACCTTGACCTGGCCAATAATATCGTCAACGAAAAAGAACTGATGATTGACCAGAAGATCAATAACCAGGCCTTGCACTCGGTATTCATGGGACTGATGGTGGTCAACCCCATCATCGAAGTCTACCTGGTCGATCCGCAGGGTAAAATACTGGCTTATTCAGCACCTGAAGGCGTTGTCAAACGAACACAGATCGATCTTGCTCCGGTTAAAGAATTCATTTCCCGTCATGCGCAACTGCCCATGCTGGGCAACGATCCGCGCGATCCCTCAGGTAATAAAGTTTTTTCTGCCGCCCCGGTATACCACGACCGGGTATTGCAAGGTTACCTGTATATTATCCTGGGTGGACAAACCTACGAATCGGTCGTTGAACTTATCGAGTCCAGCCACATGTTGCGACTCTGGACCGGCACCATTGGCGCCTGTTTACTAGTTGCGGCTCTTGCCGGCCTGCTTATCTTCAGACACATTACTCGTCGCCTGAGCCTGCTCACCGATGCCATGGAACAATTCAAAACCAATAATTTCAAACAACTGGTTGAGTTACCGGAACGATTTGATGGGCGACCAGGTGATGAGATTGATCAACTGGGTTCAACTTTTCGTGAAATGTCTAAGCGCATCATCCAGCAAGTCAAGAAACTTGAGCATAATGACCGCTCCCGCCGTGAACTGGTTGCCAACGTGTCCCATGACTTACGTACCCCGCTTGCTTCCCTGCAGGGCTACCTGGAAACGCTGGCACTGAAAAATGACCAATTGTATGAAAAAGAAAAGAAAATTTACCTGGATATTGCCTTGCAGCATTGTAACCGTCTGCAAAAGCTCATTAGCGAGTTGTTTGAACTCTCCACCCTGGAAAACCAGGATGCCCAGCTACATTTTGAACCTTTTTCAATGAGCGAGCTGATCCAGGATGTCTCGCAAAAATTTCAGCTCAACGCGCAACATAAATCCATCAAACTGTCGGCAAATATACCCTCAAAACCGGCATTCGTTTCAGCAGACATTAGTCTTATTCAACGCCTGCTGGAAAACCTGATCGAAAATGCGATCAAGTACACACCGGACGGCGGCAAAGTGGATATCGATTTATTCTGTGCCAAGGACTGTGTTTCCACCAGTATCCGTGATACCGGCCAGGGTATCCCGCAAAACGAGATTCCGTTCATTTTTGATCGTTTCTATCGAGTCGACAAACATCGGCAGACGGATGGCACAGGCCTGGGGCTGGCCATCGCCAAGCGGATTATCCAGCTTCACAACAGCAAGATCGATGTCGACTCAGCCCCTGAAAAAGGTACAAAATTAAGCTTCAGCTTGCCCACAGTTTCACTGAACAATATGTGATAAAAACGTTATAGATTCGTGATACCAGGGTTATCACTTCCCCTCAAACTTCAGCCTCCCTATAAAACAACAAGGAGGCTGTACCATGAAACAATCACTTATCTATGCCGTTTTAGGACTACTATTTACGCTGCCGGCACATGCAGATGGCTGGAAAACCTACCGTGTCACCATCACCAATGCCACATCTCACCAGGTTCTGACCCCACCCCTCATTGCGGTGCATAAACCCCGTTTCCAGGTATTCAATGTGGGTGATACAGCAAGTTACGGCTTACTCACCCAGGCCGAAACGGGCAACCCATCCGAACTGGCACTTGAACTTCAAGCTAGTCCAGGAGTGTTAAACGTCACAACAGGCAGTGATGTTATACCCTATGGTCAGAGTGCAAGTTTTGTCATAAATGCGCCCAAACGCACCCAGATTAGTATTACCTCGATGCTGGCTTCCACCAACGACGGATTTGCGGCTATTAAAAACATTTCTTTACCGAAACGCTCACGGCAGTTTGTTGCCCTTGCCTATGACGCCGGCTCCGAAATGAATAATGAAACCTGCACCCACGTGCCGGGGCCACCTTGCACTCCTGAATCTGGAAACCTGCGCACCGACACCGGAGAGGGTTTTATCTCGATCCATAACGGGATACACGGTGGCAGTGACCTGAATCCCAAGCACCTGGATTGGCGCGGACCGGTTGCCGTGGTCACGATTACCCGCATCACTGACTAATTGTCAGCCAGAAATTCTTTGTATAAAAAAAGGCTGATGAGAATTCATCAGCCTTTTTTATTTCAGCGTGAATGCCTGTCAGCTTATTTGCCGGCTTCCTCGCGCTCCTTAGCTGCCTTAATGACTTCATCGGCCACGTTCTTGGGACAAGGTGCGTAGTGCAGGAATTCCATGGAGAACTGGCCACGACCGGAGGTCATGGTACGCAGGTCACCGATGTAACCAAACATTTCTGAAAGTGGACACTCGGCCTTGATGCGCACACCGGCACTACCTGGCTCCTGGCCCTGGATCATGCCGCGACGACGGTTAAGGTCACCGATAACATCACCCACGTTATCTTCAGGCGTAAACACGTCAACCTTCATGATCGGTTCCATCAACTGGGCACCGGCTTTAGGCATGGTTTGACGGTACGCGGCTTTCGCTGCTAACTCGTACGCAACCGCGGATGAATCCACCGGGTGGTAACCACCATCCATCAGGGTTACCTTGAAATCCAGGCAAGGATAACCCGCCAGCACACCTTTATCGGCGCTGATTTCAAAACCTTTTTGGACTGCCGGCCAGAATTCACGTGGTACGTTACCGCCGGTTACCTTGGATTCAAACTCGTAACCAGAGCCCGGTTCACCCGGCTCAACGATGTAATCAATTTTCGCGAACTGACCCGAACCACCGGTCTGTTTCTTGTGGGTGTAGGAGTCTTCAATGCGTTGCGTGATGGTTTCACGGTAAGCTACCTGAGGGGCACCTACTTCCACTTCTACACCGTGGGTACGTTTCAGGATATCGATCTTAATGTCGAGATGCAGCTCACCCATGCCCTTGAGGATGGTTTCGCCACTGTCTTCATCAGTCTCAACACGGAACGAGGGATCTTCTGCCACCATCTTGCCGATGGCGATACCCATTTTTTCAGCCGCACCCTTGTCTTTAGGCGCAACCGCGATGGAGATAACCGGATCCGGGAATACCATGGGTTCCAGGGTTGCCGGTGCTTTCGGATCACACAGGGTATGACCGGTCTGGACGTTCTTCATACCCACCACGGCCACAATGTCACCGGCAGCAGCACCATCCAGCTCGATACGATCATCCGCATGCATTTCCACGATACGACCGATACGTTCTGTTTTACCGGTGAAGGTATTCAGTACCGTGTCACCCTTGTTCAGTTTACCGGAGTAAATACGGATGAAGGTCAGCGCACCGAAACGGTCATCCATGATCTTGAATGCCAGGGCGCGGAAAGGCTCATTGATATCAACAGTAGCAACTTCACCAGTCTCATTACCTTCTTCATCAGTAATAGGCTGTGGTTTAACTTCAGTCGGGTTAGGCAGGTAATCCACAACAGCATCCAAGACCAGCTGGATACCCTTGTTCTTGAACGCCGAACCACAGTAAGTGGGGAAGAAGTCCAGGTTGATAGTGCCTTTACGAATGCAACGCTTCAGATCTTCCACGGAAGGTTCCTCACCTTCCAGGTATTTTTCCATCAGGTCATCGTCTTGCTCAACAGCAGTTTCAATCATCTTCTCACGATATTCTTCGGCTTTGGCGACCATATCTTCAGGGATATCAGTCACTTCGAAGTTTTCAGGCAGACCGGAATCATCCCAGACGTAGGCCTTCATGCTCATCAGGTCTACCACGCCCTTGAATTCATCTTCGATACCAATTGGCAGTACCATCACCAGAGGGTTAGCACCCAGCACATCTTCAACCTGCTTGACCACGCGGTAGAAATCCGCGCCCATGCGGTCCAGCTTGTTGACGAAAATAACACGGGCAACCTCGGAATCGTTGGCATAACGCCAGTTGGTTTCCGACTGGGGTTCTACGCCACCGGAACCACAGAATACGCCAACACCGCCGTCCAGCACTTTCAGGGAACGGTAAACCTCGATGGTAAAGTCAACGTGTCCGGGAGTATCAATAATGTTCAGGCGGTGGCCGTCCCATTCACAGGACGTGGCAGCAGACTGGATGGTAATACCACGCTCAGCTTCCTGTTCCATGAAGTCAGTAGTCGCTTCACCATCGTGTACCTCACCGGTTTTGTGGATTTTACCGGTCAGTTTCAGAATACGTTCCGTGGTCGTAGTTTTACCGGCATCCACGTGAGCGAAAATACCTATGTTTCTATACTTGTCTAAATTAGCCATATTCCTGCTACTCTGTTTCTATATAAATAGTTTAAAAATCCAATGCGGTCCCTTGACCACGACCAACACGTCCGTGGCGAATTCAAATTCACCGAAAAATAGCGGCGCATTATACCTAAAAGTGACTGAAAATGTGCATCACATTGAAGGATTTTTGCTCAGACTTTACGCAAGTTGGCGGGACCGCTGAAATTTGACCAGAAAACGCGCTTTTTGCCCGCTGGTCAGCCCAATTTGGGGCGTATTCTAACGCGTTTGGGACGTAGACAAAACACCCAAACCGGTGCAATATCCGCAACGTTCCAGGATATTTAGTGACTATTTATCCCCTTTTCAAGACTTATCGAGAGATTTAGCCTGGTTGAACGCAGACCAAAAACAGTGGATCGAAACTGACGCCCAGAGTGCCTCGGCCAACATTCGTATCCTGCAGCTCGACGTCCTGCGCGGCCTGGCGGTGCTTGGCATTTACTGGATCAATATCATTATCTTCGCCCTGCCCTCAGGCAGTTATTACCTGCCGGTGCTGTCTGAGAGCATCGACCTGGCACAATTTATCAACTGGTCATTCACCGAGATTTTTGTCGAGGGCACCATGCGCGGACTGTTTTCTATCCTGTTCGGCGCCAGTGCCATGGTATTTCTCGACGAGGCCCGCCTGAGCCGGCAGGGACTGGACGTGGTCGATCGCTATTATCGTCGTAGCCTGCTGCTGCTCCTGTTTGGCCTGATCCACAGTTACCTGTTGCTATGGCCGTATGACGTACTCTATGCCTATGGCCTGCTGGGCCTGTTCCTGTTTCCACTGCGAACGCTCTCCAGCCGCACCCTGCTGACCAGCGGCTGCCTGCTGCTGCTTTCCAGTCATATCAGCATGATCAGCGGTTTTTCTGACTACCTTCCAGCAATCGACAACAGTGCCCATGATGATGTTGCTGAAATAACTAAACCATCTGACAATACCCCTTACGTGAGTCGCGATGAAATCCGCAAAATCATCGAGGACAACCTGGAGACAGCCCATTATCACGCCTCATATGCACAAATCATGAACTACCAGTTGCCCCAGGTTATCGAGCAGCATTCCTCCGCCATGTACACGCAACATCTCTTCGATATTGGCGGCATGATGCTAATCGGCATGGCCTTATTAAAACTCGGTATTCTCTCCGGAAAACGTTCACGTCGCTTCTACCTGCTCATGGCAGCAAGCGGGTACCTGGCAGGTTTTATCATCAGGTCAATCGGTATCTATCTGCAGCTTGAGTACGATTTTGACCTGTTTGAAAATGAAACACAGGCTGGTATTGATTACGATATTGGTCGACTGCCTATTACGCTCGGCCACATCGGGCTCATCGGGGTACTCTGTCAGTCCAGCCGAGTTGGCTTCCTGATCAGATCACTGGCCGCAACCGGGCGGCTCGCCCTGACCAACTACATCATGCAAACCGTGATTTCCATTTTCCTGTTTTATGGGTTTGGCCTGGCCCTGTTTAACACGCTTTCATATCTTCAGGTTATTCTGACCTGCCTCGCGGTATGGATATTCCAGGTTTCATTCAGCCTCTACTGGCTCAGGTATTTCAAGCTCGGGCCGCTGGAATGGCTGTGGCGCTCCCTGATTTACGGCAAACGCCAGGCACTTCGATTAGCCTGACATTAAAGGCCCGCTGATTTCAGGTCAGCGACGATCAGCTCCAGGGTTTGCTTATTATTAAATGCTTGCTCGGCAGCCCGGGCATCAACATTGATAACGGGATTTAACTGCTCTATTTGCCGGGTCAACCAGCCAGTCACCTATCATAAAAAGGTTGAGACACATGCAGGTATTTTTCCTGTGCCAGATATTGTTACTCGTCGGGCAACCCGGCTTTGCGTAGGTGGGCCAGGTAAGTTTGCATGACCGTGTCATTGTCAATCGGGATGAATTTTTGCAGGTGGCTGAGAGAAATCGCCGGATTGGTATTCAACACCTGTTGCACCTCCCATTCAGCTTCTTCCTGCATACCCAGGGCACTGTAACTTGCCGTGAGAAATAGTCTTGGCATCACGGCAAATTCGTTGCGGTTCAGCGCTTCTTTTAATGGCGTGATGGCCATCCGGTAGTCACCGCGGGTGTAATAGCCGCGACCCAGGTTATAGGGATAATCCCAGCTATAATGCGGGTTAAGTTTCATCCCTTTTTTAATGAGCTCGATGGCCCTGTCACCATTGCCCAGGCGATTGTTTATCAGGGCAAGCAGGCCGTAACCATCAGCATAATTAGGTGCGATTGCAATCGCCTGTTCAACCGCGCTGGCCGCCTTGTCATATTCCTTGCGAAACATGTACACATAGCCCAGCGACCAGTATGCCTGTGGCAAGCTGCTATCCAGTGCCACCGCTTTTTTGGCCAGGTCCAGTGCACGGTTTAATGATTCCAGTGGTGAATCCAGCCAGTCCTGTTGTACCGCGATGCTGATAGTCGATGCCCAAGCACTGTACGCACGCGCAAAGTAAGGGTCCAGTTCAATCGCTTTCCTGAACTCATCTTGCGCCTGATTGCTGGCTTCCTTGGTTCTCTCGCTATAGTGACGCCGACCTTGCAGGAATAAATCATAAGCTTCAAAGTTACTGGTCGCGGCATGTCCCAATCCCTGTTCTTCCTGGATAGTCAATTTCACCGCCAGTGCATTGACAATATTGCGCGTCACTTCGTCCTGTAGCGCAAAAATTTCATCCAGTTTCCGATCAAAGCGGTTTGCCCAGACCTGGTACCCGTTACGCGTATCGATCAACTGGGTGTTGATACGTATCTGGTCCCCGGCCTTACGTACACTACCTTCCAGCATGTACTGAACATCAAGTTCCTTACCCAGCTCCGCAGGATTAACCACCTGGTCCTTGTAGCGAAACGAGGTATTGCGTGCCAGCACCCGCAGATGGGAAATACGTGACAGGTCCGTAATCAAATCTTCGGTGATACCATCAGAGAAATAAACCTGGTCCGGGTCATCGCTCTGGTTCAAAAAGGGCAGCACAATAATGGAGGGAATGTCAGTGCCAGAACCAGCCTCAACCGGTAACTGACGTCCTCGCTCACTAAAGGTAAATGCAACGGCGGACAATATCAGCACGGTTCCTGCTACCAGCGCCAGGTACCATTTTGCGGCATTAAAAATTCTTATGCTTTTTTTTCCAAAGCTGGCTACGTCAGGGATATCGAAATGAGCCGGTTTGACCTCCGCGAGCAGGCGGTAACCACGCTTGGAAACGGTCTGGATTATTTCCGGGTGCCTTGAATCATCGTGAAATGCCTTGCGCAACTTGATCATGGCGCTGGTCAGTGCATCGTAACCCACCACCATGCCGGCCCAGACCTGTTTTTCCAGTTCTTCGCGTGAGATCACCTCGCCTGGGTGAGAAGCTAGGCAGATAAGCACATCCATCACCCGGGGTTCAAGCTTTTCCTCCAGATCGCCATGACTGATGCGCTCGATGGAGGGCTCAACCAGCCACGGCCCCACCGTAAAAGGCTGACTTAAATCCATAGTTTTGTTATCAGATTCATCCGGCATATACGTTCGTACCTGTTCATCGTATTTACCACGCCTCCATCGTTTATCCATCGCATAAACATCACATATTCATCAATAAACCGCCGCAAAGAATTTTGTCGATACGGCTATGTTTCAGCTCAGGCAACAAGAAGTTCACGTTAAACATAGACAGAGGAGAAGCATCATGCAAACCACAATCCAACATCGTCAATTAAATAATTCTATTGTCACTATTATGGTGTTGTTCGCGCTGGCGTGTACCGGGCAGGCCCAGGCTGGAGAAAATCCCGAAGACCTGGCGCTGCTGGATGCGGCAGATAAATGGCAAATGAACCGCTTATTTGAACCCAGCCAAGAAGAACGCCAGAGAGAAGCCCGGGGAATGGTAATGATTTATGATGGCCTGCGTGATACCACCGTCAACCAGGCACTGGATGACAATTTTGATCGTATCGAAAACATGATGTTCACCCGTGTGATAATTACTGACGAGCACGGCCAACCCAGGCTCGATGAACGGGGAAATGAAGTTGTCGAAGATGATGGATGTTAATAATGCTCCTGAACCTACCTGGGTATGACAAGATTGAATGGTGCCCAGGTGGGGCAGGAACATCATTAGCCTTGTTAAATTACTTTACCCTTACAACTTGCCTGCAAATTAATCAGGCTTGGCCCCTGGAGCAAGCTCTGGCGATGGCTAACTTATTGTAAATGACAGGCAATAAGAATCAAACTAAGATAATTTCCCTGATTTATTTTTCGAGAGAGAGATCAGGTTCACCACAATATCGCAAAATATGCTCACGCGACGCATCCCTGAGTTTCACTGCAGCACGCCATATTTCTTCCCTGCTTCTGGTACCGGGAACTTCGGGGCTAATCACTGGGCCAATGGTTACCACAATCTGTCCTCGATGCGGGAACCAGATACGGTCTCGAAGTATTGCACGTGTTCCCCGAATGGAAACCGGCACGATAGGTCTATTCGCTTGCACCGCAGTCATGAATGCACCCATCCGAAAACTACGTAAGCCTGTTACACGAGTAAAGGTACCCTCAGGAAAAAAAAACAAGGATTGTTCCGGATGCATCTCTTTGGCCAAACCTTCAATATCCATAATACTCTGCTGTGTATCAAATCGTTCGACGAATCGGGCTTGCAGCTTTTTCAGTGGCAAGGCCGTAAAGATGTTCTCCTGTAACGCCTCTTTGGCTATAAAACTGAATTGCCGAGGTATAACCGCCAGTAGCGCCAGGCTGTCAATGTAACTGGCATGGTTAGCAACATAGATACAGGCCTGATGAGTAGGTGGTAAATGCTCAATACCTTTAACAACAATTTTGACCCTTGAAGCGAAGGCTAAAAATCTTGATAATTTATGTACTACTGTCCAGCGCCAACTTAATCGCGGCAAACTCATTATCAGCAACCAGGCTATTGATGCCAGCATCGCAAACAATGCCAGGGTATAGGCGGCATATAATTTTTCGACCATCTGTTGCCATAAGCGTCGTCCCACTGGCAGCACTGATGATACTGCGGTGCGTGCAATCTGTAGCCATACTGCTCTGGGGGCTTGTCTCAGCAACCCCTGTTCATAAAGATCACGACAGGCTGAACGCCTCACCTTGCCACTTGAAGTTTTTAATACGGTATGCGGTGGGACGAGAATAACCTCGTCTGCCGGTATCCCGGTTAGATCATAAGAAATACCCGCGATTTTCTTCTTCAGCTGTTCTTCGATAGCAGCATCAGTTTCCCTGGTTTCTGCCAGTATCACAAGTCGCTCTGTTGCCGTGCGTTGTTCCCTGGCACCAAAGGCTACCACGCACCCTTTACGTATGCCGTTGAGGTTGCCAACCACTTCTTCCAGTTCATGAGGATAGATATTGCGTCCGGCACGTATGATGACATCCTTCTCTCTACCAGTAATAAATATTTCACCGTCTGCGATGTAAGCAAGATCACCCGAGTCCAGCCAATCATCTTTGAATAGTTTACTGGTTAACTCAGGGTTACGATAATAGCCCGTGGTGACAGACGGGCCACGAAACTGCAAGTAACCTTGGTGACGTTCACGTAATTCCCTGTTCTCAGTATCAACGATCCGGACCTGGTGTCCTGCCAAGGCATGCCCACAGGTAACAAAACATAAAGCATTTTCATCCGAAGGATTGGCCGGTTTCGCCTCGCCGGTTTTACTGAATACATCACGTTGTACGCAGTCAATTACCGGTTTTTGCCCTGGCGTCGGGAAAGCCAGGCCCACTGACGACTCGGCCAAACCGTATACCGGCATCATGGTCTCTGGACGAAAACCAATGGATTTGAAACGAGTGGTAAATCGCTCTATGGTATCGGGGCTTACCGGTTCTGCGCCATTAAACGCCAGTCGCCATGAGCTTAAATCCAGTCCCTCGAGTTCCTCTTGAGCGATACGCTTTAGACAAAGCTCATAGCCAAAATTGGGTGATGCTGACAAGGTGCCCTGGTATTTATGAATAGCCTGAAACCAGCGTAACGGGCGAGCTAAAAATGTCAGCGGTGACATCACCACCAACAAAATAGCGAAATACATGCTTCCTAACCAGGCCCCGATTAACCCCATATCATGGTAAAGCGGTAACCAGCTCACAAACACATCCTCGGGGGTAGCATGCACTGTTCTTCCCATGGCACGAATATTTGCCAATAGATTTGCATGTGTCAGCACCACTCCCTTCGGGCTTCCTGTGCTGCCTGACGTGTACTGAAGAAAGGCCACATCATAAGAACTGATTATTGGTCGGCTATATGACCCGGTATCAGATTTTAGATCCTTAACTGTTATAATATGGCGCAGACTGGTGACCTGTGATTTAAGTAACTGGGCAACCACTTTCGCTTCAGAGAAGGTTATCAGGCTGATCGCGGAACAATTATTCAGTATCCCCGCATGCCGGCGTAGATGTTCTTCCAGTTGACTGCGACGTACTGGTGGATAGATAGGAACCGGGATTGCCCCCGTAAGTAACACCCCAAAGAAGCTGTAAAAATACTCTTGGCCAGTCGGCAACATGATCGCAACGGTATCACCGGGCTGGACTCCCTGTTGTTGCAGGCCTGCGGCAACCTGTTGCGCGCCTTGCCAGAGCTGTTGATAAGTGAGCAACGTCTCAGCGCCATCATCTTCCAGGTTACGTATATGCATGCGTTCAGGGTGATGTTCGACATGCCACTCCAGCATCTCAATCAACGTCGTAGCACTATCAGGTAATTTTTCAACCTTACCTGCCTGAACCTTGAGCACCTCGATCGGCACTTGAGTTTCTTCGCGCCCCTGCGCACTGATAATGGCACGTAACAAGTCCCGTGGTGACTCTGCATCGGCAAACACCTTCTGTGGCAAAGCAATATTAAAACTCTGTTCAATACGGGATATCAGCTCGACACGTGCCAGGCTATCCAGGCCAAGGTCATCATCAATGGAACTGTCCAGCGTTAACACAAAGGTACGTGGCTTCCTGACGTGTAACTCATCAACCAGTTCCTTTATGATTTTCAACAACCTGGAAGCCGTTTCAGATTGTTCTCCGTGTCTAGCTTCACCAGTCATTGACAGATCACTCAACCATCAAGTGGCCACGATACAGATCAGTAATCTGACTGGAAAATCGCTCATTGATTACCTTACGTTTTATTTTTAGCGTCGGTGTTAAAAGGCCATTTTCTATCGACCATGGTTCACAGGATAAGTATACAGAATGTATTTGCGCATAACCCGGGAAACTGCTTAATAAACTTGCCAGCCTATTTAATATTGCCTTGATAGTACGTGGGTTTGTCAAAGACCGTTTATCATCTGCATCCAGCTCAAGGTCGCTGGCAAATTTTTCCCAGGCATGCTGTTCCAGCACTAGCAAGGCTGCAATAAAAGGTTTACCTTCACCGACCACCATGGCCTGGTCAAATAAAGGATCCAGGGTAATTACTGCTTCCATATCCGCAGGAGCCACTTTTTCACCGGTAGATGTTATGATAATCTCCTTGAGGCGCCCACGAATATAAATACGACCATCCTTGATTTCGACCAGGTCCCCGGTATGTAGCCAGCCCTCCTTGTCTATCGCTTCTCGAGTTACCTGTTCTTTATGCCAGTATCCCAACATCACACCCGGAGAGCGAACCAGGAGCTCCCCACTATCAGCTGTGCTTACCTCGACACCATCTAATGCTACACCGACTGAACCGGGTAAATTATTTTTCAGGTTATTACCTGATACCACCGGACTCGCTTCGGTGAGGCCGTAACCCTCAACCAGGGGTAAACCCAGACCAAGAAAAAACCGGGAAACTTTCACCGACATGGGCGCAGCCCCGGTTACCGCAACCCGTAACCGTCCACCCAGGCGGGCCAGCACCTTCTCAGCCACAATCTTGTGTAAAGCTATTCCTAACAGACTTTTTATCATGCCGAGAGGCAGCTGCCTGTTTTGAGATGCTTCGAATCGCTGCCATCCCAGAGAAACGGTCCATTGTAGCAACATACGCTTTAACCAATGTGCTGCCATCTTATTCTGAATGGCTGCATAGATTTTTTCATATAAACGTGGTGCCGATATCAAAATGCTGGGCCTGATTTGTAACAGGTCATCAGCCAGGGTTGTGATGGATCTTGCATAACAGACATGGCTACCGGCCATCATTGGGAAATAATATTCCACGGTACGTTCAAAGGCATGCGCCAAGGGAAGAAAAGAAAGAAAAACATCATTAGTATAAGCGGGAATATTCTTCTGAACAGCGCTTGCGTTTGACAAAATATTATGATGTGAAAGCATTACGCCCTTGGGCCTGCCAGTTGTACCTGAGGTATAAATGATCGTGGCTAGTGCATCGGGATCAAGATCCACATTATCATAAGCTATCGAGTCATCAGGCAGTATGTTTTCTACACATAACACCTTCTTGTATTTTTCATGAGCAAGAGCCGTGTGGTTTCGCAGACACCATACGCTTTGCAGTTGAGGTAACATTGTCACTCGTGCTTCAATGTTGTTCCATTGTTCGAGTTCCGCGAGTAACAATAAACGTGCACCCGCATCGGCCAGGATATAGCTAATGTTCTCGGCGGTATCTGTGGTATACAGTGAAACAACCACCAGCCCCAGTGACTGAGCCGCCTGGTCAAAACAGACCCACTCGATGCTATTAGCCAGCATAATTGCTACGCGATCCCCTTGAACAAGTCCCTCCTTGTTCAGCGCCTGCCGCCAGCGTTGTACCAATAGTTGAATCTCTTGCCAGGTATAATTTCGCCAGTCTCCTGCTTTTTCATCATACTGTGTATAGGCAATACTGGTTGGACTTCGCTTGGCGCGTAGCTGAAACAGAGCGGGCAGGGTATTTGCCGACGCTTCCTCAATGAAATCAACTGATTGTGATTGCGGCACTTTAATCATTTTAGAAATTTACTGCCGTATGTGTGTCAACTTGTCTGAATCAACGTATATGCTATTTATAAACAGTCAATTAAACATTGATATATATCATAACATGGTTAAAAAGCGCGCCTATGTCCCTACAACCTGCTAGTTAATTAGCATTTATTAATAGTCCATTATAGCTGTATCTATAGCGGCGGATTTTAGAAGCGTTCCATGAAACACAAGCTTTCCAGCCTACCACTCAGTAATTCTTTTCAATCGCTGGGTGACAGGTTCTTTTCCGATGTCCAGCCGACCCCGTTTGAATCATCACCACAGCTGGTTCACTTCAATGCCCAGGCCGCCCGGTTACTGGAGCTGGATCCTGATGTTGTCAATAATGACTGCCTGGTGGATGTTTTCACGGGTAAACAACTGCTTGAAGAATCCGATCCGATCCCCATGCTTTATGCCAGCCACCAGTTTGACCAGATCAACCCCCCTGGCTGATTATGTGATCGAACATCACTACCCGCATTTTCCGCAACAGGCCAACCCCAAATATATCGCGGAAACAGCGATACGCAAGGCGCAGGATGAAAATGATTATTCTGAAATCGATAAACTGATGACCCTGTTGCAGGCCCCGTTTGATGAACACCCGCAGCACGAAGACTACGCCGGCCATCCACCGCACTGGGCCAGCCAGCTGTCAGTGAGTTGTTCGTCATAAAAAAGCCGCACCTGATTAATACCAGGCGCGGCCTTTTCCAGTATTACCAACTAACTATCAGGCTTGCCGACGCAAGGTGGCGATACGCTCTTCCAGGGGTGGGTGCGACATGAACAGGCGCTTGATACCCTGTCCCAGTCCCCCATTGATACCAAACGCGGCCAGTTGATCCGGCAAATGCGGCTGGTTCACCGAGGATTGCAAACGTTGCAAGGCGGCGATCATTTTCTCGCGCCCGGCCAGATTGGCGCCACCGGCATCGGCACGGAATTCACGTTGACGGCTAAACCACATCACGATCATGCTGGCCAGGATACCAAGAACCACCTCGGCGATGATCGCGGTGATCCAGAATGCCGGGCCATGACCACGTTCAACTTTGAACACCACTCGATCCACCACGTGGCCAATAACGCGTGACAGGAAAATAACAAACGTGTTTACCACCCCCTGGATCAACGCCAGGGTGACCATGTCGCCATTGGCCACGTGACTGACCTCGTGGCCCAGGACCGCTTCGGCTTCATCCTGGGTCATGTTATTCAGCAGCCCGGTGCTGACGGCGACCAGCGCATTGTTACGCGACATGCCGGTGGCAAAGGCGTTCACATCCGGTGACTGGTAAATGGCCACCTCTGGCATACCAATCCCGGCTTGCTGGGCCTGGCGTTTCACCACATCCACTAACCAGCGTTCCTGTGAAGTCGAGGCGGTGCTTATCACCCGGGCACCGGTGAAGCGCTTGGCGGTCCACTTGGACATGGCCAGGGAAAGAAAGGAACCACCGAAACCGAATACCGCGGCAAACACCAGCAGGTTATTGATATCCAGACCGACACCCTGTTCATCCAGAATACGCTCAACCCCTAGAATTCTCAGGGTAATACTCAACACAAAGATTATCGCGATGTTGGTCGCGAGGAATAACACAACACGTTTCATTGACTACCTCGTTATTCTGTCACCGGGTCAAGAAAGAAGTTATAAATTGCGCTAATTATATAAGGCTGGGATCGAATATTTGCAAGTACCATCTGCAAAAATATTTTGACCAGGAATTCAAGCTGTTTCGCCTACAAGCAGGCAGGTTGCCCGCACCAAGATAGCGCTTGGGCCTGAAATACTCTTTATCTGCCAATTATACCGCCCATTACCCGTACTACGGACTGCGATGGTTTGCCCGAGGAAAGGAGCTTTTCGGGCGGGGTTTCCTGTTTGTCAGCAGAAAAAAAATTATTGGCCATACAGGAAAACGAAATGTAAGGCCAGCCGCTATCAAGCACCGGGCTGATTAATCATTCTGGTCTGGTTACATCACAGTTTGCTTGGGTTAGAATGAGTTCATATTCCTCGAGATAGATGCGGGTTAATGCGCAAACAGTGTAAATCTATGAACCAGCCTTTAGTAAAAGAACTCGCCGAGCTCGGACTTCTTGACGAAGCCCTGTTAGCCGAACATGGAAGCGTATTAAACACGGTTCGTCCTGTCAGCTACGCACCCAACGATACGCTTTACCGTGCTGGTGAAGATAGTGAGATATTGCACATTATCCGTAATGGCCTGGTCAAACTGGTTGTGAATTTGCCCAATGGGCGTACTCGTATTGTGCGCCTGCACAAGCGGAGCTCAATGATTGGTCTAAACGGACTGATGAACCAACCACATGAACATTCTGCTATTGCGGTCGATGATGTTGATACCTACCAGATTCCACATACTGTTTTTCGTGGCTGGAAAGAACAGGAACCACAACTCTATAACCAGTTACTTGAAAAATGGTATGCCTATCTCAACTACGCAGACACCTGGATAACTGATTTTTCCAGCGGTAGCATTAAAGGCAGGGTCGCACGACTGATAAAATTCCTGATACGCTTTGAATCAGAAACCGGGCCACAGATTGTCGAACTTCTATCAACTGATGAAATGGCTGATATGCTTGGTGTTACCCCGGAGAGCGTTAGCCGGGTAATTGCCGAGTTCAAACGTGAAGGTATTCTACAAGCAATCGAAAACAATCCTGAGTCACTTTTCAGCTGTAACCTCGACAAACTTGAGAAACAGTCCATGCAGTAAACTGTTTGTGATGCAGCACCTCATAGCCCCTGTGCTTTTAAAGCTTTTCCTGTTTCACTCCTCGTACTTACCGTGACTACCTGGCACCTGTAAGCACGGTATTCAAAAGGCCATTACCACCCATACCTGTCAACCACGGTAAGCACCCTGTTTTACTGATGACATTGAAATTTATCAATGCTGCCTGACCAGCACCTCGCTACGATGTTTAAGCAACGAAGACAGGTGAAACTGTTATTTGTATTAACCGGAAAACCCGGAGGTTTTTAAGCATGTCGAAGCACAATGATGAACTGGCAACCAGGATGGACCAGGCAGAAGCCTATATGCACAAAGAAGTCGATACTGATATCGATAGTCAACAACGTAAAAACCGTGAGCATCAGCTGCATGATTGGTCTGTCGACAAGGCTAAACAGATAGCCCGCGAATACCATATTGACTTAAATAAAGAGCATCTCGAAGTAGTCAATTATTTACAACAGTACTATATCGATAATGGTATGCCCGACACTGGTCGGGTCTTTGAGGAATTACTCGCTGACAAGTTTGCGCAACAAGGTGGTCGCGCCTACCTGCACCAGCTTTTCCCTGAAGGACCCGTGGCACAAGGCGTGCGAATTGCCGGCATTCCAATGCCTGCACATACCAGGGACAGTAGTTTTGGTACAGCTAGATAGTCAATCTGTATAGGCTAAACTTAATACAGACAACCAATCAACAGTCAGGATAATGATATGTCAATCAGGCAAGATTACGAAAAGAAAATCCAGGAGCACATCAATCAATGGGAAGCCGACATCGAAAAACTCAAGGCTTATGCTGACAAAGCTGAAGCTGATCTAAAACTGAAGTACTATGAGGAGATCGAGGAGCTCCGCGTCAAGCAACGTGGTATACAGGAAAAACTCGATCATCTACGTGAATCCGGTGATGATGCCTGGGAAGATATCAAAACCGGGGTTGAACTGGCCTGGGTCTCCATGCAGGAGTCCATCAAGTCAGCACTTTCACGCTTCCATTAACAGTTTTACATACTAACAGGATAAAATATGATTTTCAGACAACTCTTTGAACCTGACTCAAGCACCTACACATACCTGATCAGTTGTTCGGACACGGGTAAAACGGCGTTGATCGATCCTGTACTCGATACCGCGGAACGTGATGCCCGGCTGCTACAGGAAATGGGACTGAAACTGGACTTTACACTTGATACCCACATTCATGCCGATCACCTGAGCGGGGCACGTCGCCTTAAACAACTGACCGGCAGCCAGATTGCCTACCCGGCAATTGACGAGCTGCCCTGTGCTGACATCGGCGTGCGTGAAGGTGAAGTGTTTCGAGTTGGCAATATCGAAATACATCCACTGTTTACGCCAGGACACACAAACCATCACCATGCTTACTTAATAGAAAATGATGCGCAAAAAATGTTGTTTAGCGGTGATGCGTTGCTGATCGATGCCTGCGGGCGCACCGACTTCCAGTCGGGTGATGCCCACACATTATATCGTTCGATCCATGACAAGTTTTTTACGCTACCTGATGAAACCCTGGTTTATCCCTGCCATGACTATGAAGGACGTTTTGTTTCAAGCATCGCGCAGGAAAAAACCCGTAACCCGCGCCTGGGAAACAATAAACCGGAACACGCATTCGTCGAGATCATGACAACTATGGACCTGCCCTATCCACGTAAAATTGATTTTGCAGTGCCTGGCAATGAAAAGTGTGGCGAATGCCCTGATAATATTCCAGAAAAATATCGCAGCCCCTGTGAACGTGGCGACCAGGGCTAATTATTGACCTGACTGGAAACAAGCCATTATCAACAGCCACAAAATTGCATGCACGAGACACGAAAAGCAACTGTTAAAAAATCGTTAAAAAACTATCCCCGGCTTGGCTGGATGTATGAACAGGTAACCGGTGATGAAGATGCGCGTGTATGCAAGGATATCCCGGAAGCCAGTTGCCAGCATCTGCCGCGTAATTTTTTTGCTTATTTATTTGCCAACCTGTTTTCAAAAATTGCCGATGAACTTTCCAGTGCACGTTTGATACTTCCCTGGCTTCTTGGCGTGCTCGGTGCGCCAGCTGCTTTTACCGGGTTCCTGGTTCCGATACGCGAAGCCGGTGTCCTGTTACCCCAGTTGCTGGTTGCGGCTTACATCCGGCGTCTGCCCATACGTAAAACCGTCTGGCTGCTGGGTGCTGGCTTATCGGGCCTGTGCTTGTTAATCATGGCGCTCACGGTAGTCAAGCTGGACGGGGTAGCGGCCGGCTGGATCGTGCTGTTACTCATCACGCTATATAGTATCGCGCGCGGATTATGTTCGGTCTCTGCCAAGGATGTGCTGGGCAAAACCGTATCAAAAACGCGGCGTGGCGTGCTGATGGGCTACAGTGCTGGCATCAGTGGTCTTGTCACGCTGTTGCTGGGTTTTTACGTCTACCAGTCGGATGCCTCGAGTGACCTGCAACTATTAGCTTTTTTCTTGGTAGCCGCCGCCATGATCTGGTCTTTGGCAATTATTATTTTTGCCTCAATCAAGGAAGCACCCGGTGCAACCGAACACGGCGGCAATGCTTTGCAGGTCGCCATCGCGAGCATGGGCATCCTGTACACCGACAACCATTTCCGAAAATTTGTCATCTCGCGTGCCATGCTCTTGAGTGTGGCACTGGCCCCACCCTTTTACGTGTTGCTGGCGCAACAACACAGTCAAGGCATTAGTGGGCTTGGCTTACTGATCATTGCCAGCGGTCTGGCAGGTAGCATCAGTGCACCATTGTGGGGAAAACTCAGTGATCGTTCGAGTCGACGGGTAATGATAATGGCATCATTACTAGCCGGTATTACCGGGATCATGACCTGGCTTCTGGTTAATGCCGGGCTGACCCTGATGAACTCGGCGTGGATTTATACGATTCTGTTTTTCCTGATCGCGATGTTTCATGGTGGAGTGCGCCTGGCCCGCAAGGTTTACCTGGTCGACATGGCCAGTGAAAAAACACGCTCCATCTATGTTGCGGTCAGCAACACCGTGATTGGTATTACCATGCTGGCAGGTGGCCTGTTTGGTGTCATCGGTGACGTGCTGGATACCAGTAGTGTGATCCTGGTACTCGCCCTGCTGTCATGCCTGGCTGCACTCTATATTGCCCGCCTTCCCGATGTAAGTGGCTAATTGGACAACAAGTACCATGAACCAGACACCGCAACCCGGCAAAGAAAATTCCCGTACTGTGCTGGAAGAGAAATTCACCAATATCATCTCTCCTTTCCAGCGTTTTTTGCGCGACCAGGCGACCGCCAGCATTATCCTGATCGTTTGTACACTGTTCGCCTTATTCCTTGCCAACTCGGAGCTGGCCGCCGACTACCAGGCCTTGCTGGCCAGCCACGCCGGTATTTTCTTTGAATCATGGCGCCTGGAAAAATCCATCTTGCACTGGGTCAACGATGGCTTGATGTCGATTTTCTTTTTCATACTGGGGCTTGAGATCAAGCGTGAAATTCTTGCCGGAGATTTACAGACCCGTGAGCGGGCCTTGCCGGTGATGGCCGCCGCGCTGGGCGGCATGCTGTTTCCTGCCTTGATTTATTATTTTCTCAACTTTGGCTCAACCACCTCGCACGGCTGGGGCATACCGATGGCAACCGATACCGCGTTCGCGGTTGGCATCCTGGCTTTACTTGGCAAGCATATACCACGTTCACTACTGGCTTTTCTTGCAGCGCTGGCCATTATTGACGACATTGGTGCGATCCTGGTCATTGCAATTTTTTATACCGAAACTATCAGCACCCCTCACCTGCTTGTTGCCAGCCTGCTACTGGGCTTGTTAATTTTTTTCAACTTGCTTGGCATACGACGTCCCACTATTTACATCATCATCGGTGGTATTATCTGGTATGCGATACTCAAGTCCGGGGTACATGCAACCATTGCGGGTATCCTCGTGGCCTTCACCGTACCTGCTCGTGCTCGAAAAGGTAAGCGCTGGTTTTTGCAACGAGCCAATCAACTCATCAGGCAACTGGAAGACTTTGAATATTATGAAAAACATTCAAAGCCAATTCTCGCTGAAAGGGAAAAACATGCGGTACTGGAACGTGTCGAAGACACGGCCAAGCAATCGACCACGCCGCTACAACGCTGGGAACATGGCCTGGAGCACCCTGTTGCGCTTTTTGTTTTGCCATTGTTTGCGCTGGCCAACGCGGGCATTGAACTTGGTCAATTCTCAGCTGGCTCCCTGTTCACGGAACCGGTCACACTGGGTATTATTTGCGGGCTGGTAATAGGTAAAAGTCTCGGTATCAGCTTGTTCGGTTGGCTGACAATACGCCTGGGCTGGGGCAACTTGCCTCCTGGCATGAACCGACAGCACCTTGTCGGGGTTGCGTTTATCAGCGGCATAGGCTTCACCATGTCAATCTTCATTTCCAGCCTGAGCTTTGCGGGTGATCCACCAACCCTGATTGCCGCAAAAAGCGCTATCCTTGCCGCATCGCTGCTGGCCGGGATTATTGGTTATAGCTGGTTGCGGTTCCTCACCACGCAACAAACGCAAGCCTGAACATAACACTGTCAATCATACTTGTGCGCACGTAACCCCAGGTTAAGCAAACGTTGGATTAATTGTTCATAACTATAACCGGCTTTCTCAGCGGCAAAAGCGACATCCTCGTCTCTGGCGATAGCGGCATTGGCATTGGCTTCCAGTATATAGACCTTACCTTGCTTATCGAGACGAAGATCGAGTCGTGCATAGCCACTCATATCAAGGATTCGATACACGCGCTTGGCAAGCTTTTTGATCTGTTCCTCCACACCCTTGGGCAGGTTGCGTGCGAAAATATAATCGATGCCCCAGCGCTCGCGGTATTTCTCGTTCCACTTGACGCTGTAGGTGGCAATTTTTTGCACCTGGTCAGCGGCCTTATCAAACACCAGCTCACGGATGGGAAACACCTCAAGCCGATGATTACCCAGTACCGTAACGTACAATTCCCTGCCATCAATATATTGCTCGGCAATCGCATCGTCACCGGTCATTTCATGCACCTGCCTGACCCGTTCAATCAGTTCATCCGCTGTTGTGACATAAGAGGCCTGGGCAATACCGATCGAACCCTGCTCGGTCAAACTTTTAACAATCATCGGGTAAGTCAGCTTTTCAGCTTTCTGCTTGTTTATCTTGCGTCCCCACGCAAAAACGCGAAACTTGGGAACGTGTACCTTGTGAAAGCTGAGTAATTTTTTTGACAGGGCCTTGTCCCTGGAGAGTATCAAACCACGCGGGTTACATCCTGTATAGGGTACCTTGAGCATATCCAGGTAGCTGACTATGTAATAATCGAGCGCGCCGTTATCGGCAAATGATTCCATCATGTTGAAGGCAATATCCGGCTTCCATTGCTCGATAGTTTGACGAATCGGTACGATGCTATCATCGATGGGTACAATTTTTACGTCATGACCGAGCTTCTGTAGCGCGCTCTTGACATCAAATTCAGTACCAAATGTTTTCATGCGCGGATCGTCAGGGTCTTTCAGATCCTCGGGAGGTACCAGGTAACTATGCACCAGCATCATGACTCGTAATTTTTTCATAACGCGATATGGTACCCCCCGCTATGGAGTTTATTGATCACCATCATGGTTAAACAGGCTGTCATGTGTGGCAGCATGGTTTCATCATCATGGATGACGCGCAAATCCAGCTTGTCGCAACGTTTCACCATGTCCTGTAATACCGTGTTGATGCGGTACTTGTATTCACCACTCCAACGTTCCACGATATCCATTACTTCACGTCGTGTTCGTTTTATATAATGAGCCGCTTTTTCCGCGTCCGGCGCCTTGCCAGGCTCGACAAACAACTTGCGCAGGTCAAAATCGGAGAATTCCGGGCTGTCCATTCCATAGCGATCTATCTTGTCCTGGTAATATTCACCAAGTGTCATCTTGATCTTCGATAACGGATGATCGGTCTGTTTATTGCGCAGCCTGGGCGCTTTTTGCTTGATCTCTTCCATCAGGCCATCGACATATTCCAGTTTCTGCATCGCCGGCCATTTTCGATAACGCTGCCGCCATTGTGAGCGGGGGTTTAACCACACTGCAAAGGTTTCGGCCCAGTCTTCGTGCGGGTGCGCCTGGGCATACCAGTTGGGCAAATTAATCACGAAGCGCTTGCTATAAGGCTTGGGCAGGTAAACATCCGGGTAGCGGGCATTGGGTCGCCCGAAATATTTGCGCCAGTCTCGCCGCTCATCCAGCTTATAGGCGTTCAACAAGGCATGTCCGGTTTCATGGCGCAGCAGTTTCATAAACCAGTTATGACTCTTGCCCTCCACTTCCATCATGAAGTGTTTTTCCAGTTTCTGCAGGCGCGGGTGGGCAAGGAAAAAAGGGATCGCAACCCCAGGGATACCGTCGGGACAATACCACTCATCCGATAACCAGAAATGCGGGCGAAAACGAAAACCGCAACGCTGCAGTTCCCGGTAAAGCTCTTCGATGCGCGGCACCAGCGCACTGTCTTCCAGGCTTAGTCCAAGATCACAGATCCGCTTTTGTAACAATTCGTCGTTTGTCAGTCTTGCCCAGGCGTGCTTGCGCACCTGCTTTTTACTTGTTTTTTTCGCTGTCATCGCGAACTAATCACATCGTCGATTGTCCTTTTCTATAATGCAATCAGAGCTCATATGGATTGTCAATCTATTTCCGGATAAAGCAGCAGGTTATTTAGCCCCCACATCAATTGCCCGTTGTCTGACTGGCATTATCCAAGCTGTTGACTATCTTTGTATAAGCACCTGGTGATGGAGTTGATGATTATCAATGAGATTATCATCGATTTTTCATAAAAATAAGCCCACAAAAGCAACCAGCGGAGCGCACATGACTATCAGAGGTATTACATTTATTCTTTCTCTTTGTATTGGCCTGGCATTTCCTGCCTATGCGGCACAAAACATTCCATGGGGGACTGGCCATGCGCAGGAGGTAAATTATTCACCACAGAAAGTCGTCTATGATGTGGCCGTATCGAGTGTGGCAAGACTGAACAATATTCTTGACCGGGTCAGCTACCTGAACAAACTTTATCATGCCGATCCTTTCCAAACGTCCATCGTACTGGTACTGCATGGTGATGAAATACCCTTCTTCGCCACGAAAAACTACCCCAAATACCGTGAATTAATGCAGCGTGCACAAAGTCTCACCGTGGGTGATACCATTAAATTCAAAATGTGCAAACTGGCCGCGCAGGCGCATGGATTCAAGCCGGAAGAAATTCATGGCTTCGTTGAAATCGTACCCATGGCCGATGCCGAAATTGTTCGCCTGCAGCGTGAAGAAGGGCATGCCTATATGCAATAACCAACGCCTCAGTCGATGAATCATTAAACAAGGAACAGGACATGACAACACGCACCATACAAACAATTTTATTAATCATGGCGTTGACTACACCTGGTCTGGGTAGCGCCAAGCCGGTCGCCACACCCTATGGCGAGGTTAGCCTGGAGTTCAAATT
>JASFOS010000012.1:0-26545 GCA_050116415.1 Thioalkalispiraceae bacterium | reverse complement strand
AGATGATTATATTGATGCAATTGGTACGTCGTTTGACGGAAAATATGTGGTTCAAGCACTTAATAATTACTCCACAAATAAACAATACAAGCAATCACCAATGATTAGGCTTTTCTTTACTTTGTTTGCAGTAGTTTTTACAGCGTCTATGTTTAATAAATACAATATTATTGAAAAACTACCTCAGGATTTGAATTTTTTGTATTTAATAATCATTTCAATATTGGTGCTGGCAACCTTGTTTTATATTCGGCATCTACTGTTTATTTTTAAAGTAAATAAACAAGCAGATATGCTTTGGTTAGAAAGCAATAAACCCTGTTAAATTGTTATTGTGAACGTCCGCTTTTGGCTGCGACTTCAATCGGTCGACGCAACACATGCATTAAACCGTTCTGCTGGTGTTTCAAAACCTAACGTTTCCCGTGGTCGTTCATTTAATTGACGAGCAACTCTATTCAAAGTTGCCTGAGTATGTACAGATAAATCAGTCTTTTTAGGAAAATACTGTCGCAATAATCGGTTTGTATTTTCATTGCTGCCGCGTTGCCAGGGACTTTGTGGGTCACAGAAGTAAACCTGGATATCTGTTGCCAGTGTAAAGCGTTGATGGTCAGCCATTTCAGTCCCTCGGTCCCAGGTTAATGATTTATAGAGCTCTTTAGGTAGCTTCCTGGCCTGTTTTATCAAGGCATCAATCACATGCTTGGTGTCTTTCTGTTTGACTTTAGCGAGCATGACGTAACGTGTATGTCGTTCAACTAATGTTGCAATATAACTATTGTTGCTCCCGGCAATAAGGTCGCCTTCCCAGTGGCCCGGTACCGCACGGTCTTCAACTTGTGCAGGACGTTCACGAATCGATACGGCATTCGTGATTTTACCTAACCCTTCATTTTTAATGCTGTGTTGCTTCGCACGACGGATAGCGCGTTGTGTGCGTAGGTACAGTTGAAGCTCTTTTTTCAGGGCTCCCCGCGCCTGGATAAACAGTGTTTTGTAAATCGTTTCATGTGACACGTGTTGATGCTCATCATCAGGGTAAGTCCGTTTTAGCCAGCCGTCGATTTGTTTCGGTGACCAGTTCTCTTTTAACTTTTTCGCGACAAGCTTTGCTAAAATGGGATGTCGACCTAGTTTACATTGTTTAGGCCGCTTTGCACGTTCCCAAGCAGCATGATCCGATTCAGTCGCTCGATATTGATAATAGCCACCATTACGATTAATTTCACGACAAATCGTCGAAGGTGATCGTTCAAGATAGTCCGCTATCTGCCTCATGCTGCATCCCTTTGCTATGCCACGTGAAATCTCTTCTCTTTCAGATAACGTTAATGCATTTCGTGACCGTTTACGGGGCATGGGGCGTATACCTCCGGTTGGTGCTAGTAAATTAAAGATTGAAGATGATGGTCTATCAAAGACGCGACCAATTGCATTTAACGTTTCACCTTTTTGCCAACGATCCCATATTTCTGATAATTCTTCTTCTGAATACTTAATTCGTTTCCGATAAGCCATTTCCAACACTCCTTCTTTTTGCTATAAAGAATAAAGTGTTGCGTCGACCGATTGAAGTCGCAGTCGGTAGCAGCCATTCGTTAAATTAACTTTGCGTTCTCTGCGTCTCCGCGCCCTCTGCGTTGAAATGTTTTTTTATCTACTGGGTTCCTGCCTTTGCAGGAATGACGACGAAGGATCGCAAGTAGTCATTACTTCGTTATTTTACCCGGCGCGGCTGCGCTTGCTGCGCAACCACTTCAACAATGGTTCCCATTGTTCCAGGTCATGCCAGACCTTGGAGGGCGCCATTTCAAAAATGCCGACCCCGCGTTCTTCGGCGTGGATGTAGTTCTGGGTATCGCGCAGGCTGGCGACGAACGGGATCTTCAGACTTTTCAGGAAGGCATGCAGGGTCTGGTAGATCAGGGTATGTTCCTTGACACGGTTGGCCACCACGGCCACCTTGGTTTCCTTGCGCGAGATCTTGCCATTGAGTAACAGGTCCTTGATGAAGTGGGCGGCGGCGCGGATATCGATGGGTGAGGGCAACACCGGCACGATGATGGTTTCCACCCGCCTTACCAGATTGGCCAACTCGCGGCCCTGGACCCGGGCCGGGGCATCGAAAATCACCACGTCGACGGTTTTCGGTATGCGCACATTCTCCTTGAAACCGGCTATACCTTTTATTTCCGGCCATTCTTCCCCGCGCGCGGCCAGCCAGTCGAGACTGGAACCTTGCGGGTCAAAGTCGACCAGCACCACATTTTTTTCCTCGATATAGGCATAGTAACTGGCAAGGTTGGTGGCGATGGTACTTTTGCCGCAGCCGCCCTTGGCATTTAATACCATGATAGTACGCATGCCATTCCCCTTTGTAATTGTTGATTATGCTTATTATATAGCCATAACTATACGGTACAGGCTGGCTATTTTAAATGCCCGGCAATAAAAAACCGCCCATGAAAGAGCGGTTAATGGATTGAGGAAAACGTTATAATTATTATTGTTACGCCAAAATAGTCTGCGCGATAGTTAGTTTGCGCGTTTCAGGAGCGGTCACTCAATTTTTGAAAGCAGGTCCGGGTTGGTCACCAGGTTACGTACGCCATGGGCATGATCTTCCTTGAACACGTTACCCTTACACCATGCCCCCACAGACTCAATGTTAACCCTGGCAACTTTAGGGCGTACGCTCCAGGTTACCTGGAAAGGCGATCCTTTTTCGTTGTAACCGGGTCCCGTTGTTGAACCTGCATACTGGATCGGCGTACCCGTGTTGGCCGGGATGTTTAATGCCTGGTACAGGCCATTTTTCCTACCGTGCTTTGTCAGTTTGCCGAAATCGAGCGCCTTGTTGTCGTTAACCAGTACGTATACCTGGGTCTCAACGCGTAACTGCGGGTTCTTGATGGACTCGTTCAGACATGAACTCAAGCTTGGTCCCGGCTTGATTTGTGCTGACGAGTGAACATAGTGGACTTCAATGGTATCACCCGGGGAAAGATCACCATGCGCACTGGGACAGATCGTGTGCCTGGTCGGGGCTAACTCGGCGGCACTGAGTGAGCCGGTGTACTGGTAACCACTCTGGTAGCCATGGCCATCACCGTTACCCGCGTACTGGGTAAATTCGCCACCTTTATGCTCGGCGTTCTTGTGAAAATGAATATTACATAAATTCATTTGAGTGTAAGCCGGCGCGCTATTAAAGGTGATATGGTTGTTGCCTGTCTTTGATCCGAGATCACGTGGCGCCTGGGGGCCAAAGCCTTTACCCTGGGTATTTTTAGCCAGCATGGCATGCTGCCTGGTGATCACCTGGTCAGAAACCGCTTTATGACCATGTCCCTCTGAATGTTTACTCTCTGCACTGGCATAAACAGGTAATAATAAAGAAGTCGCCAGCAAGACAAGCACGCTGTTTTTCATGATTTCTCCCCTGAAATTATTATTCTTCCTTATGGAATAAAATTTGGTGCGGGAAGATTAGGCGAAGCAAAACTTTTAGACAACGACATTTTGTTGCATGCCCTGTTTGGCTGCATTATGCATAACAATAAACAAGAGGATTAATACTATAGTATTAAAGTGAAATTATAAGATATCCAGCTCGTCCCATAACTCGTCGATTTTTTGTTTTACATCCGCGTCCATGACGATGGGCTTGCCCCATTCACGATTGGTTTCACCCGGCAGTTTATTGGTGGCGTCAAAACCGATCTTTGATCCCAGCCCGGAGACCGGTGAGGCAAAGTCCAGGTAATCGATCGGTGTGTTATCAATGATCGTGGAGTCACGTGCCGGGTCCATGCGCGTGGTCATCGCCCAGATCACGTCTTTCCAGTCACGCGTATTCACATCATCATCCACTACGATCACAAACTTGGTGTACATGAACTGGCGCAGGAAAGACCAGACCCCCAGCATCACGCGCTTGGCATGCCCCGGGTACTGTTTCTTCATACTGACCACCGCCACCCGGTAGGAACAGCCTTCCGGTGGTAAATAAAAATCGCTGATTTCCGGGAACTGCTTTTGCAGGATCGGCACAAACACTTCGTTCAATGCCACCCCCAGCACCGCCGGTTCATCGGGTGGCCGCCCGGTATAGGTGGAATGGTAGATGGGATCCTTGCGATGCGTTATACGCTCGATGGTAAACACCGGGAAGCGTTCCACTTCGTTGTAGTAACCGGTGTGATCACCAAACGGGCCTTCGTCGGCTTCATCACCTTGCTGCAGGTAACCTTCCAGCACAAACTCGGCCGAGGCCGGTACCTGTAAATCCGAACCGATGCACTTCACCACCTCGGTTTTATCACCACGCAGTAAACCGGCAAACGCGTATTCCGACAAGGTATCCGGCACCGGTGTCACGGCACCGAGGATGGTGGCCGGGTCGGCGCCCAGCGCCACGGCAATCGGGAATTTTTCGCCCGGATGTTTTTCACACCAGTCTTTATAATCCAGGGCTCCGCCGCGATGTGCCAGCCAGCGCATGATGACCTTGTTCTTGCCAATCACTTGCTGGCGATAGATGCCGAGGTTCTGTCGCTCCTTGTTGGGGCCGCGGGTGACCACCAGCGCCCAGGTAATCAAAGGCCCGGCATCGCCCGGCCAACAGGTCTGGATCGGCAACTTCGAAAGGTCCACCTCGTCACCTTCGATGACATACTCCTGGCAGGGCGCTTTCTTCACCACCTTGGGTGACATGTTCAGCACCTGCTTGAAGGCGGGCAACTTGCTCCAGGCGTCCTTGACGCCCTTGGGAGGTTCAGGCTCTTTCAAAAAGGCCAGCAACTTGCCCACTTCACGCAGCGCGTCCACCGACTCTTCGCCCATGCCCAGCGCTACCCGATGCGGCGTGCCAAACAGGTTACCCAGTACCGGGATCTCGGAGCCCGCGGGATTTTCGAACAGGATCGCCGGCCCCTCGGCGCGCAGGGTGCGATCGCAGATCTCGGTCATTTCCAGGTTGGGATCGATTTGCTGCTTGATGCGCTTGAGTTCACCCCTGGCTTCAAGCTGCTTGATAAAGTCGCGCAGATCTTTGTATTTCATAACAGTGAATGGCCTAGACGCGGAAACCGCCGTGACGTTTTCGCACCTGGTGATCCATCCAGGTAATGCCGGCGCCAACACCCAGCGCCAGGGCCACCAGCATTAACAACCAGTACCACAAGGGAAAACGTGGGCGGATGCCTGCCAGTTCCTGCGGTGTCGGTGCTTTTTCGCCACTGAGGTTGGCCAGCGCCAGCGCGATACGCGCCTGCAGTGCCGCGTTTTCTTCCTCGGCATATTGCAGGGCGGCCTGTGTATCACCTTGATCAACCGAGCTCTCGCTTTGAGCCTGTTTCAGCTTCTCGAGCTGCCCGGTCAATTCCGCGACCTGTTGCTCGGCGGCCGCGAGTTTCTTTGCCTGTTCAGGATCCGCCTCGGTAACAACGGTCTTGCCTTTTTTGGCTTCCCGAATCGTGGTCCTGGCATTGGAAAGTTCATCGCGTAATACCTGCACATCGCGCTCGCGCTTGGCCAGGGTTTCTTTGGCCGCTTTCAATGCTTGCTGGGTTTTCTCATGTTCGGATACCAGCTGGTCGAAACGCGCGGTGGAAGGTTGCTCGTTCATCAGGTACTGGCTGTTAACCCAGCCTTCCACGCCGTCAACCAGCTTGATGCGACTGAAGTTGCCCTGCTTTTCCAGCAACTCGACCGCGGTCCCGCTGGGAATCGACTTGAGCAACAGACTGTCTTCACTGGCCTGCTGGTGGACGCCAAGCAGGATGCGATCGGTGACATACAGTGATGCCGCCTGCGCCGATACACTGGCGGCGATTAATAGCATACCTATATATACACCCTTGTTTATTATTCTCATTTTATTCCCGGTCTCGTTTTGTTGCTGGTAATGCTTTTTATGCGGCGATACCACAATGACGTAATAATGCATCAATCTGCGGTTCCCTGCCTCTGAATTCGACAAATAATGCCATGGGTTCGCGGGTACCACCTTGTTCCAGTACCGTTTTCATAAAATGCTGGCCGGTGGCCTGGTCAAAAATACCCTTTTCCTCAAAACTGGAGAACGCATCCGCCGATAACACTTCGGCCCACTTGTAGCTGTAATAACCTGCCGCGTAGCCGCCGGCAAAGATATGCGAGAAGCCATGCTGGAAGCGGTTATAGGGTGCCGGCGTGACCACCGCAACCTCGTGGCGCACTTCATCCAGGGTCTGTTGTACCTGTGCCCCTTTCTGCGGGTCGTACTCGGCATGCAGGCGGAAATCAAACAGCGAGAATTCCAGTTGCCGTACCATCTGCATACCTGCCTGGAAATTTTTCGCCGCGTACATGCGTTGATAGAGATCGTCCGGCATGGGTTCACCACTTTGATAGTGCGCCGCGATCACATCCAGTGCTTCGCGCTCCCAGCACCAGTTTTCCATGAACTGGCTGGGCAGCTCAACCGCATCCCAGGCCACGCCATTGATACCGGACACATCGATATAATCGACGCGGGTCAACATATGGTGCAGGCCATGGCCAAACTCGTGGAACAGGGTAATCACTTCATCATGGGTAAACAGTGCAGGGTTGCTGCCAATCGGCGGAGTCAGGTTACAGGTCAAGTAGGCCACCGGGGTCTGGATACTGCCATCATCAAGCCGGCGCCGACCGATGCAATCATCCATCCACGCCCCACCGCGTTTCTTGGCGCGGGCATACAGGTCCAGGTAAAACTGGCCGCGCAGCGTGTTGTCGGCATCGCGAATTTCGTAAAAACGCACATCGTCGTGCCACACATCCACCTGCTCCACGGGCTTGATCTGCAAGCCGTACAGGCGTTTCACCACTTCGAACATGCCGGGGATAACCGTGGTTTCGGGGAAGTAGGGTTTCAATTCTTCCTGGGTAATCGAATAGGTATGCTGACGTAACTTTTCTGAATAGTAGGTCAGGTCCCAGGGTTGCAAGTCATCCACGCCGTGCTGCTGGCTGGCAAAGGCTTTTAATTCGGCCAGTTCCTTTTCCGCCATCGGCCTGGAACGTTTCGCCAGGTCATGCAGGAAGCCCAGTACCTGCTCGGTGCTTTCCGCCATCTTGGTCGCCAGGGAACGCTCGGCGTAATTCTTAAAGCCCAGCAAGTTGGCCAGCTCGTGACGCAACGCCAGGATCTCATCCATCACCGCGGAGTTATCCCACTTGCCGGCATCGGGACCTTGATCGGAAGCCCGCGTCACGTAAG
This sequence comes from Thioalkalispiraceae bacterium, assembly GCA_050116415.1. Classification (GTDB taxonomy): domain Bacteria; phylum Pseudomonadota; class Gammaproteobacteria; order UBA6429; family Thiohalophilaceae; genus JARRJY01. The sequence goes on along the minus strand of JASFOS010000012.1, from coordinate 19,296 downwards.
CCTGGTGCATTTCTTCACGCAATGCGCGATTGTCCGCGTAACTCATCACCGCGTAGTAGGAAGGAAAATCGAGCGTGAACAACCAGCCCTTAAGCTGTTTTTCCTCGGCGGCCTGTTTGGCCATGGCCACGGCGGATTCCGGCAGACCTTTTAGTAATGATTCATCAATGATGTGTTTATGCCAGGCATGGGTGGCGTCAAGAATGTTTTCTTCAAACTGCGTGGTCAGCCTGGAAAGGCGTTGCTTGATTTCCTTGTAACGGTTTTTTTTATCTTCGGACAGGTCGACCCCGGAAAGATGAAAATCACGTAACACGTTATCGATAACTTTTTGCTGCGCCATATCGAGCCGTGAATATTCATCACTGTCCTTGATGGATTTGTAGGCGTGATAAAGCTCGCTATTCTGACCCAGCTCGGTGCCATATTCGCTGAGCTTGGGCAGGCAGGCATTGTAGGCCTCACGCAGTTCATCCGAGTTCATCACCGAGTTGAGATGACTGACCGGCGACCAGGCCCGGCCAAGCCGGTCTTCCATGTCTTCCAGTGGTGCAACCAGGTTATCCCAGCTAAAGACGTTGTTAGCCCTTAACAGTTGCTGCAGCTTTTCACGGTTCTCGGCCAGCAGGGTATCGATGGCGGGCTCAACATGCTCGGGCTTGATGGCTGAAAACGGGGGCAACCCTTTCATTTCTAACAGCGGATTGGACATGGACGTGTTACCTTAAACTGAATAAAAAAATGGCTTAACAGGCCGGCTAATCTAACATGAGCCCGACCAACAACAAAATGCACCTGGTTAATGACTGAAGCACAACCTTATGACAATCTGACTCCGGACCTGATCCTGGATGCCATTGAATCCGTAGGACTTGGCGTCAGCGGCAGCCTGTTTCCTTTAAATAGTTACGAAAACCGCGTATATCAAGTGGGCCTCAACACCGGCAACGATATCATCAGCAAGTTCTATCGTCCCGGGCGCTGGAGTAACGAGGCTATTCTTGAGGAACACCGCTTCAGCCGGGAACTGGCCGACAATGAAATCCCGGTGGTGGCGCCGCTCGAAATTGACGGCAAAACCCTGTTTGATTTTGAGGGTTACCGTTTCGCGGTTTTCGAAAAACGGGGCGGGCGCAGCCCCGAACTGGAGAACCCGGATCATCTGCGCTGGCTGGGTCGATTTCTGGGTCGCATCCATGCGGTGGGACGCAGCCAGTTTTTTCAGCATCGGCCCCGGCTCACGCCACAAAGACTGGGCAACACCTCGGTGAGCTTTCTGCTCGACAGCGGGTTTATTCCCGATTACCTGCAGCATAATTACCGGGTTGCCGCCGAGGCGATTCTCGAGGTAGTGAGCAATCACTTTGAGGTCTGCCTGCCCCGTTACCTGCGCATTCATGGCGACTGCCATCCCGGCAATATCCTGTGGACCGATGACGGGCCGCATTTTGTCGACCTGGATGATACCTGCATGGGCCCGGCCATCCAGGACTTATGGATGCTGCTTTCCGGTGACCGGCAGCAAATGGAAACACAGCTTCGCACCCTTCTCGAGGGCTACCATACCTTCAGCGATTTTGATGAAGCTGAATTGATCTTGATTGAGCCGCTGCGCGCGCTGCGTCAGCTGCACTACAGCGCCTGGCTGGCACGGCGCTGGAACGACCCGGCATTTCCCATGCATTTTCCCTGGTTCAATACCCCGCGCTACTGGGAAGAACATCTCAACGATTTGCGTGAATGCCAGGAGCGCCTTGCTGCACCAGAATTACGCATTTGAGCGCTTTTAGCTGCTCACCATCGTATTCTGTTCGGGTTTTCCCTAACTCTAATTAACTATTCCAATTTACATATATAAATTTTCGATGAAATTTATCGAAAAATTAGATATATATTTATAAAACAGCATGTTATCTCATACTTTAGTAGTAGCTAATATTATTCATTTATTATATAGATTATTTATCAATACATAAGAATATTGCATAGTTAGCCTCCAATAATAATAAAAAATTATTAAAACAAAAGTAGTACCCCCCACTTACCTTTGGAGGAGAAAATTGTGGATAGAAGAAACTTCCTTAAACTGGGAAGTGCCAGCTTTGCCACTGCCGTCCTTGGCAGTACCGGTTTAATCAGCTGGACACCCCGCGCTCACGCAGCAACCATTGAAAAAACCCTCTATGTTACCCAGGGATTCATCACCCAGCCTGATGGTGTGGATGTGTATTTCCGGGGTTTCAGTAGCAGCAGTAATGTCCTGAATGTACCCGGCGAGCAGATCGTGGTTCAGGAAGGCGATACGGTACGGATCCGTATCGTCAATACCCTGGGCCGAAGCACCAGCTTCAAGATCGACGGCCTGGTCGATAGTGGCCGTATCAGCGGTGGCTCATCACGCACCGTTGAGTTTACCGCCAGCGCGCCAGGTTCTTACCTTTATTATGATGGCCGCAATGCACCCTATAACCGCCTGCTCGGTTTGCATGGTGGCCTGGCAATCATGCCCAATGGCAGCAATAACCGCTTATATGATGGCAGCCCGACCTTTGTACAGCAGTACTTCTGGCTGTTCCATGATATCGACCCGGTCTGGCACAACGCCATTCGTAACGGCAATACGCCGAACACCCGTTACAGCCCGCGCTACTTCACCCTCAACGGTTTAAGTGCGCGCCCACCAGGTGCTCCTGGCGCCATGGATCCGTCCATCGATGCCATGGCCGACCCACGCTCGGCCCTGCATGGCCATGTCGGTGATCGCACCTTGATCCGCGTGCTCAATCCCGGCCTGTGTCACCAGTCGGTGCACACCCATGGTAACCACATGGAGTGGTTGACCGAGAACGGCCAGGTGCGCCCGGATGTCTGGTCAAAAGACTGTATCTATCTTGAAGGCAACATGGGCAAGTTCGACGCCATCTACCCCTTCGAGGCCCCGCCTGATGCCTGGCCACCGGTTAGCACCGGGGCTTATCCCATGCATCTGCATACGGAAATGTCACAAACCGCAGGCGGTGGCCTGTACATGTTTGGCGCATTAACTGACATTTACTTTGAATAGGGGGAATCGAGATGGGTAGAAGAAGACGTTCAAGCGATTCAGATTCAACATCAACCACGGATACCACAACGACGACCACCAGCTCCGGTGGTATGGATGGCGGTGGCGGTATGGACGGCGGCGGCGGTGGCGGCGGAATGGGTGGTGGTGCCTGTTACGTTTATCCCGGCGCACCGGCCACACCTGGCCTGGTTAATGCCGATGTCACCTACAACCTGGGCATTGACATGAATATTCCGTTAACCATGGACGATGGTAACACCGTGACCATGTGGGGCTTCACCGATCAGGGTGGCAACATGATGGGCATGGGCGGCGGTGGTGGTATGGGTGGTGGCAGCTTCCCTTCACCGGCCATGCGCATGCGCCAGGGTGACATCGTGCATACCAACCTTAATGTCGGCATGATGTGGATGCATACCGTGCACCACCATGGCATAGAGCCTGCCGATCACTCGGACGGCGTGGGCCATATCACCTGGGACGTGGCCAATGGCACCTATACCTACCAGTGGCGTCCTTCCAGTGCCGGTACCTACTTTTACCACTGTCATACCAACACGGTACTGCATGCCGAGATGGGCATGTATGGTGCGTTGATCGTGGATCCCCCCGAAGGTCCGGGCACCTTGTTCTCGGGTGGCCCAACCTATGACGTGGAAGCGTTCTGGGTAGTGGATGAGATCGACTCGTCCTGGCACACCCTGTCCTGGTCCGCGGGCACCTGTGGCGGTGACGTGGGTTTAAACGAGTTGAACCCGGATTACTTCGTCATCACCGGTGTTGACGGGAGTGGTAACTCGGCCATGAACCTGCCACCGATTTCGGCGACCGTGCAACGTGGTCAGAAATTGCTGGCCCGGTATGTCTGCGCCGGTTACCATCCGCAACGTATCCGTTTCGGGGGACTCACCGGCACCATATATGCCTCCGATGGCCGTCCGTTACCAAACCCGGTCAGCGTCACGGAAATTCGTGCCGCCTCGGCGGAGCGCTACGACATTATCTTTGAACCCACCCAGACAGGGACCTACCTGATTGAAACCGATATCATCCACTGGGTCACCGGCGAAGTACTGGGTACCACGCGCACCTCGGTCACCGTGGTATAACAGCGGCTCGCCTGCACAAAAAAGGGATGCCATGGCATCCCTTTTTTTCTGTATCGCTGCTCACTAGGCGCTCAGGTTCAACAATTCCTTGAAGTCCATTTCTTTTTTAAAAATGCCAAATAGATTCTTGTCTATCATCACGACCATACTCCTGCTCAGCGCAGTGGCATCGGCGTGCTCGTTATCCTGGAATACTGGTTCACGGCTAGTGCTGTCAAAGCGCTGTACCAGGTTGTCGTTGGCTTTCTCCATTTTGCCATCCACCAGGTAGACCAGGTATTTTTTGACGACCTGTGAAGGCAGTTTTTCACCTTTAAACATGCTGTTAAATCGTGCGGTATGCAGCAGTACCTGCAAGCAGGTGCGGTCCAGATGCTGTAAAGGCTGAAGCTGCTTCAAGTATTCAATATCTACACTAAGCTCTGAAGACGAGAGGTTTGCTATCTGTGCCATGTTGTATCCCTTCCTTATCAATCAATTAATGCCTGCCATCCGGCAAACTGCTTGATTGAAATTTTATGACAGGCAACATGATTAATCTGTTAACAACTGTTATAGGTCTGTTAACAATTGTTACAAATTAGCGAACAAGATGATTCGGATATACGGGCAATAAATAGCGGGCCCGGGCCCGCTATTTATCAGCATGTAATTACCGGCTTATTGCGGTTTCCAGACACCCATCGCCGGGTTGTCAGGATTTTGCTCACACTTGCCGGCGGGTGCCGCGGCCTGTTGTTGGGCGGCGGCTTGTTGTTGTGGCTGTTGGCTGCCTGCCTTCTCATCGGCCACGTGCGTGGCGAATTCATGCAGGTGTTGTAACAATGCATCACGTTGTTCCTTGGGGCCGGGATAGTCCGCCGCCAGGTAACCGATCACCGCCGCGATATACTGCAGGGCGCGCACCATGTCTTGAGCCGCGGCTTCGTCATGATCCATCACCAGATTCATGATACCGTGTATTAAATTATCGGATAGCGTTAAGCCTTCTTCACTCATTTTTAACCTCATATATCTAAAGGGAATTCGTCTCTTCAGTAAATATTATATAATAGTTGCCTGGTTTAATCGGGTACTCTTTTCAATTTAACTACATTTACAAGTATCGGGAACAAAAATTATGAGCCAACATTTCGACTTGATTGCAATCGGCGCCGGTAGCGGTGGCTTATCAGCGGCGGAACGTGCCGCCGAATACGGCAAGAAAACCGCGGTAATCGAAAATAACAAGCTGGGCGGAACCTGCGTCAATATCGGCTGCGTCCCCAAGAAAGTCATGTGGTTTGCTTCCGGCATCGCGGAAACCATGCAGGATGCGCAGGGCTATGGTTTTGATGTCAGCGTCAATGATTTCAGTTGGTCGAAACTGGTGGAAAAACGTGAAGGCTATATCCAGGGTATTCTCGACTGGTATGGCAATTACCTGAAAGACTCCAACATTGAACACCTGCAAGGTACCGGCAAGTTTATCGATGCCCACACCCTGGAGGTTAACGGTGAACGTTACACGGCCGACCATATCGTGATTTCCCCCGGGGGTTACCCGGTGGTACCCCCGGTATCCGGTGCCGAGCATGGGATTACTTCCGACGGTTTCTTTGCCCTGAAGCAGCAACCCAAACGCGTTGCCGTGGTGGGCGCCGGTTATATTGCCGTGGAGCTGGCCGGGGTACTGAATGGCCTGGGCAGCGAGGTCACCATGTTACTGCGCCGCAAGCATTTCCTTTCCAGTTTCGATGACATGCTGCGCGATACCCTGATGGATGAAATGATCGAAGCCGGCGTCAACATCATGTCGAGCATCAATGTCGAGCGCATCGATAAACAGGATGATGGCAGCTTGACGGTCCACTGCTCGGGTGGCGTGACCCTGGAAGGACTCGACGCGCTGGTGTGGGCCATCGGCCGCGCGCCGAATACTTCACCCCTGAACCTGGATGCGGCCGGCATTAAATATGACGCCGAGGGTTATATCCCGGTTGATGAGTACCAGCAAACCAACGTGGAAGGGGTGTACGCGGTCGGCGACGTGATTGGCAAAGCACAACTGACCCCGGTAGCGATTGCCGCGGCGCGGCGCCTGTCGGATCGCTTATTCAATAACATGCCGGATCGCAAGCTGGACTACAGTGATATTCCCACGGTGATGTTCAGCCATCCACCGATCGGCACCATCGGTTTAACCGAAGACGAAGCGCGTGAACAACACGGTGATGCGGTCAAGGTTTACCAGACCGGCTTCACCGCCATGTATCATGCGCTGAGCCCGCATAAACAGAAAACCGCGATGAAGCTGGTGTGTGTCGGTGCCAATGAGAAAGTCGTCGGTTGTCATATCATTGGCATGGGTGCCGATGAAATGTTGCAGGGCTTTGGGGTGGCCATCAAGATGGGCGCGACCAAGAAAGACTTTGATAACTGTGTGGCGATCCACCCCACCAGCTCGGAAGAACTGGTCACCATGCGATAATTATTCACCGGGATCGGCAAACTCCGATCCCGCTTGTTGTTATCAATGCAGGATGTCAACGATTTCCCGCGTCGCCTTCACCAGCCGCACCACCCGGTCTTCCACGCGCAGCGTGATGATGCCCTTGTCGTCGATGGGGACGATAATCTTTCCCTGCTCGTAGACTTGCTGATCCAGGGTGTTACCTTTGGCCAGTTTGTTTTGCCAGCCTGGCGGCAAGGGCTGACCCCTTTGCGCTTTTTTCTGCAGGCCGGGCGGTAACTGGCCGGCTTTATCCGGCCTGGCCTGCACGTTTGCTGAAACGAGTATAAAGCTGGCCCCGAGCACCAGAAATATTTTCTTCATCTTTTATTTACCTTAACTGCTTTTATTTTAATTATATTAAAGGTAGCAGATATTGCTCATCAAAATCGGAATTGCATAACAAACCGCTTTTTCGCACAATAACTCCCATGGCCATTCGTGACTTTGAAAATACTCTGCCTGATATTGCCCCGTCCTGCTATATCGAGGATAGCGCACTGGTAATCGGTGATGTCCGTATCGGTGAGCATAGTTCAGTTTGGCCGTTTGCCATTCTTCGTGGCGATGTCAACACGATCACCATTGGTGATAACACCAACATCCAGGATCATTCGGTTTTACATGTTACCCATGATGGACCGTATAACCCGGGCGGTCATGCCTTAACGATGGGCAACAACATTACCGTTGGTCACCGCGTTACCCTGCATGGTTGTACGATACACGATAACTGTTTAATCGGCATGGGTGCCACCATCATGGATGGCGCGATCGTGCATGCCAATAACCTGGTCGGTGCAGGCTCGCTGGTTACCCCGGGCAAGGAACTGGAAAGCGGTTACTTGTGGATGGGTTCACCGGCACGCAAAATTCGCGCCTTGTCCGAAAAAGAAATTGAATCAATACAATATTCGGCGCAGCACTATGTGCGCCTGAAAAACCGCTATCTTGATTCGCAATAATGCTCACCGCTGATTTTTTTCATCGTGATGCGCAGGTGGTCGCCAGGGCATTACTGGGAAAAGTTCTGCGTCACAAGGTTAACGACTGCTGGTTAGCGGCACGTATCATCGAAACCGAAGCCTATTATCTCAAGGAAAAAGGCAGTCACTCCTCGCTGGGCTTTACCGAGAAACGCAAGGCCATGTTCATGCCGGCCGGCACCATTTATATGTATTATGCACGCGGGCGTGATTCCCTGAACATCAGTGCCCGAGGTGAAGGCAACGCGGTGTTGATCAAGTCCGGCTATCCTTATATCGATAAGCTTTCTCCACAACAAAGTATCGCGCTGATGCAAAAACTTAACCCGGGTGCCCATGGGGCCGCGCGGCCCATGAATAAACTCTGTTGTGGGCAAACCCTGTTATGTGCCTCGCTGGGATTGAAAGTGACGGACTGGAACCAGCAACAGTTTGATGCCGACAAATTTTATGTCGAGGACGCCGGTTTAAAGCCGAACAGGATCATACAAACCACGCGAATGGGTATTCCGCCTGGCCGCGATGAACACCTGATGTACCGTTTTATTGATTATGGCTTTGCCCGGTTCTGTACCAGCAACCCGTTAACCAGGCGTGGCTGGCATGAAGGTAAGCAATACCAGATTATTCGTTCGCGTTAATCAGGCTGACAGCTCTTTACGCAACCGCTCGATCACCACGTGGGTATTGGGACGCACACCGCGCCAGATATAAAAAGACTCCGCAGCCTGTTCCACCAGCATGCCCAGGCCGTCGAGAATTTTTTCCGCATCCTGTTGCCGGGCCCACTGCATGAAGGTGGTCGGTTCGGCACCGTACATCATGTCATAACAACAGGCGTTTTCCGTAACGATGTTATCCGGCAACGGTGGCAACTCGCCCTGCAGGCTGGCGGCAGTGGCATTGATAATCACATCAAACGGTTGTTCCTCGGCCAGCTTTTCATAACCGCAACCACTGACGTTGCCCAGGTCACGAAACGCCGCGGCCAGGTCAATGGCTTTGCTGGCGGTGCGATTCACGATCACCAGGGCCGCCGGTTGTTCCGCCAACAAAGGAGAGAGTACGCCGCGCGCCGCGCCACCGGCACCCATCAACAGGATGCGTTTACCCTTGAGGACAACCTGGTTGTTCACGGTCAAATCATTAACCAGGCCAATACCATCGGTGTTTTCACCGATTAACTTGTCGTTATCAAACTTGATGGTATTCACCGCGCCGGCACGCTCGGCCCGTTCACTGCGTTCATCAACCAGTTGCCAGGCTTCCTGCTTGAAAGGCACGGTGATGTTCAGGCCCTTGCCGCCGTTGGCGGCAAAGTTACCGACAGCCTGTTCGAAGCCTCCCAGGTCAACCTGGATCGCCGTATAACTGATCGGCTGGCCGGTTTGCTCGGCGAATAAGGCATGGATGCGCGGTGACTTGCTATGGGTGATGGGGTTTCCCATCACCGCGTAATCATCAACACGCTTTTCAAATTCAAAAATATCTGACATTAGCAACCCGTTTTTTCTTAATTGTCATAATCAATATCACGCTCCGTGCTATTATATATAATATAAAATTAACTGCTATTGAATTCAAAAATAATGCAGGAAAAAGATACAGCTTCATCACTTTTGACAGATGGCACCCTCGCTGCCGTCGATCTGGGCTCCAACAGTTTCCATATGATTGTCGCCCGTATAAGTGACGACGGGGGGATACAGATTATTGATAAACTCAAGGAAATGGTTCGTCTTGGATCCGGCCTCGATGATAATAAAAACTTATCTGAAGATGCGCAGCAACGTGCATTTGATTGCCTGAAACGTTTTGGTCAACGCTTACAGAATATCGATCCAGACAACGTCAGGATTGTTGGTACTAATACCTTACGTACCGCCAAAAACTCTGCAAACTTTCTTTTACAGGCTCAGCAACTTCTTGGCCACTCCATTGAAATCATTTCCGGTATAGAAGAGGCGCGACTTATCTATCTTGGTGTATCTCACAGCCTGGCGATTGATAACCGGCGAAGATTGGTCATCGATATTGGCGGTGGCAGCACGGAAACCATCATTGGTGAAAAATTTACCCCCATACGAATGGAAAGCCTCTATATGGGCTGCGTAAACATGAGCAAGCGTTTTTTTTCTGATGGCCACATAACGAAAAAAATCCTTAAAAAAGCCAACATAGCAGCCCAACAGGAACTAGAAAGTGTGGCATTCGAATATAAACAAACCGGCTGGGACCAGGTTGTTGGATCGTCTGGAACAATACGGGCTATTTCCAGTGTAATGAAAGTTGAAAATATGACTGATGGCAATATTACCTGGAAGGCCATGAAATTACTCCGCAAAAATCTTCTCAACGCAGGTCATATAGACAATCTGCAACTGAACGGCCTGGATCACGAAAGGCGACCTGTGTTTGCAGGTGGTTTTGTTGTTCTGTATGCCTTGTTCAAGGCTTTTGAACTCGATGAAATGCAAATATCCGATGGGGCTGTCCGTGAAGGTTTAATTTATGATTTGCTTGGAAGAATAAAACATGAAGACATACGTGAAATTACTGTGCAAAGATTATCAGAACGTTACTCAATACAGCGTGAACATGCAAACAGTGTCGCGGAAACAGCACTTTATCTATATATGCGTGTTGCTGATAACTGGGATATTAAAAACAAATTCAATCAAAAACTGTTACGTTGGTCAGCACTGCTACACGAGCTAGGCCTAACCATTGCCCATGCAGGCTATCATAAGCATGGTGCTTACCTTGCCTTGAATTCTGACCTACCCGGTTTTTCTTTACAGGAACAACAATTCCTTGCCACCCTGATCAGAGCGCACCGTCAGAAGTTTCCAACTCAGCTATTTGATACTCTATCCAGGGACTATGTTGAACCAGCGATCAAACTATCAATACTTCTGAGAATTGCCGTGATATTACATAGAAGTCGAGCTCTCAACAGTACTCCAAAATTACAAATATCAACGAGTCCTTCAAAACTAAAAATTAAATTTCCTCCGGACTGGTTCGAATCACATACACTCACTTATGCAGATCTAAAAAATGAAGCTGACATACTCAAGGCAAATGGTTATACCTTGAAAATTTCTGATTAAGGTTATATTTAAATTTCCGCCGCCAATTGTTTCAATAATCTCATCTGTGCGGAACGTAATTTTTGATTTTTTGCTGGCAACAGGCGTTTATAACTCCCGTCTGACATGAGTTCCCATGCCTGGCTATTATCTGACAAGTAGGTCATCAACCCGTCCTTAATAAGATTTTTTCTTAAGTCTTCATCTTCGATTGGGAAACAAACCTCAACACGCCTGTAGAAGTTCCTATCCATCCAGTCGGCACTGGAACAAAAAACTTTTGGATCGCCATCATTCTCAAAATAATAGACACGCGAATGCTCCAGAAAACGACCAATGATTGAACGCACCTTGATATTTTCTGATACGCCGCTTATCCCCGGTTTCAAACGACATATTCCCCGCACTATCAGGTCGATTTTTACCCCTCCTTGAGAGGCTCGATACAGACTGCGAATAATCTTAGGATCAACTAATGCATTGATTTTCACTATTATACGGGCGGGTTTCCCTGAGCGTGCATTTTCAGTTTCCTGATCTATTAATGCAAGCAGTCCCGAATGCAGTGTAAACGGCGCTTGCAATAATTTTTTCAACTTGGTGACCTTACCCAGCCCGGTTAGTTGCAGAAAGACCTTGTGAACATCCTCACTAATATTTTTCTCACATGAAAAAAAACCGTAATCTGTATAAACGCGTGCATTGCCAGCATGGTAGTTACCTGTCCCGATGTGCACATAGCGCCTGACATACCTGCCCTCACGCCTTACAACCAGGATCATTTTGGCATGTGTTTTGTAACCAACCACACCATATACGACATGTGCACCGGCATCCTGCAGTCTTGATGCCTGTTCGATATTTTCGGCCTCATCAAACCTGGCCCTTAATTCCACAACAACGGTCACTTCTTTGCCCGCTTTTGCCGCATCGACAAGGGCATCAACGAGCGGTGAATTTGCCCCAGTTCTATATAATGTCTGTTTTATTGCCAGCACGTTTGGATCACTGGCTGCCTGCTTAACAAAACCCACTACAGGCGCAAAAGATTCATAAGGATGATGAAGCAAAAGATCACCGTTATGAATTATCTCAAACATGTCTTCTGAACTATGTAACCTTTTTGGCAAACCAGGAGTAAATGGTGCAAACTTCAACTCAGGCCTGTCGACCAGATCGATCAACTCAAGCAAACGGTTAAGATTGACCGGCCCATTTACCTGGTAGAGATCATCTTTACTCAACCTGAATTTTTTCAACAGGAAAGATGCAGCATCATCAGTACAATTATCAGCCACTTCTAGCCGAACTGCATCGGTAAGGCGTCTTGAAGAAAGTTCACCTTTGATAGCACGCATCAGGTCATCAATTTCTTCTTCATCTACAAATAAGTCACTATCTCGCGTAACCCGGAACTGGTAACAGCCTGTTACATCCATGCCTGGAAACAAATCACTAACATGGGTATGAATGATTGAACTCAGAAAAACAAACTCATCTCCGTCTGAAACGTTCTCTGGTAATTTGATTAGTCGTGGCAAACTCCTTGGTGCTTGCACGATAGCTATACGACTATCCCTGCCAAAGGCATCTTTTCCTTGTAATGAGACAATGAAATTCAGTGTTTTGTTAAATACACGGGGAAAGGGATGTGAATGATCCAGCCCCAACGGACTAAGAATCGGATAAATATCGCTGGTAAAATAGCGTTTTATCCAGTTTGCCTGCTCTTCATTCCATTCAGATCGTTTGAGAAACCGAATACCTTCTTTCTCAAGCTCTGGAAACAAGATTTCATTGAGTACACCGTATTGCTCTTCAACGATCTGGTGTGTTGTCTCCCTGATCTGTTGTAACACCTGTTCAGGTGTGTGACTGTCATAGCCCCCACTGGAGGATTCCAGCGCAGCGCGATGCATTAAACCTGCAACCCTGATCTGGAAAAACTCGTCCAGGTTGCTACTGCTAATACACAGGTAGCGCAAGCGTTCTAGCAAAGGAACACTGTGATCACTGGCCTGAGCCAGGACACGCTGCTGAAACTGGAGCAGGCTCAGCTCCCTGTTGAAATAGAACTCTGGTTGTTTAAGGTTAATTTCATCCACCCTGACATGACACTATAGTTATGTTACAGGATGATGACAGCCCACATGAATATGGCCAGCGAACAGACACAAATACACAAGTTTCGGGCCAAAAAACTTACAAATACAGGCTGCAAACAACAGCCTGTATTGTCACATAGACTTAAGCAAACATGCCCTTGAACATGAAGAAGAAGGCAATCGACATGATCGCCCCGGCCGGTAGCGTCACGATCCAGGACAGGAAGATGGTACGCACCACGTTCAGGTTAAGCGCACCGATACCGCGCGCCAGGCCCACGCCGAGCACGGCGCCAACCAGGGTATGGGTGGTTGAAATGGGCAGCCCGGTACCGGACGCCAGTACCACGGTGGTAGCCGCTGCCAGGGTGGCCGCAAAACCGCGACTCGGGGTAAGCTCGGTAATGTTTTTACCCACCGTCGCGATAACATGCTTACCGTACATCAACAGGCCGGCAACGATGCCGCCGCCGCCAAGAATGAGCACCCACAGGGGCAAGGCTGATTTCTGCGCCACTTCACCCCCGCTTTGCACGATGCCGACCACCGCGGCAACCGGACCAATCGCATTGGCCACGTCATTTGAACCGTGGGCAAACGCCATGGCACAGGCAGTGACCACCATCAGTACGCCAAACACGCGTTCCACGTTGGCAAAGTGGAAGTCTTTATCAGCGGCTGGATCAATCTGGATCTTTTTGATCCTCATGATACCCAGGACCATGATGATGAAACCGATCACAAAGGCCATTCCATAGTTTTGTAGCATGGTGGTTTCCAGGCCCACGTGCTTGAGTCCCTTGAACATGGTCACCAGGGCAATGATAAAACCGGTCAGGAAAATATAATAAGGCACGTAACGCTTGGCATTTTCGAAAGGGTGATCGGTGTTTAATATGAAGGTTTGTACACTGCGGAATAACCAGTAGGAAATGATCCCGGCCAGGGCAGGAGACACCACCCAGCTCATCACGATGGAACCGACCTTGGCCCACTTGACCGCTTCGAAACCGATACCGACCGCGGCAAAACCCACTATCGCGCCGACGATGGTATGGGTAGTGGAGACTGGCCAGCCAAACCGCGAGGCCACCAGTAACCAGATACCGGCGGCGAGCAGTGCCGCCAGCATGCCATAAACCAGTAAATCCGGTGAGCCTGATAACAACTGTGCATCAACTATGCCTTTGCGGATGGTCTTGGTGACCTGGCCGCCGGCCAGGAAGGCCCCGGAAAATTCAAAAATGGCGGCAATCAACACCGCTTGTTTAATGGTGATTGCCCCGGAGCCCACCGAAGTCCCCATCGCATTGGCAACATCGTTGGCGCCGATACCCCAGGCCATGAATAGTCCAAACACACAGGCCATGGCCAGGAAAGTCAATTCAAATTCCATCACTCTACCTCTTTATAATCTCAACTTTCCCTAGCGCGCTAACATTAACTCGAGCCGGCTACCGACTCGTTGTGACAAGTCACCCAGGTCACCGATCCAGTCGATCACGCGGTACATGAACATCACGTCTACCGGCGGTAAATCTTTTTCTTTCTTGAATAATTCAGCCCTGACCTTGACCTGCATCTTGTCGGTGTCTGACTCGATATCATCCAGTTGCTTGATCATTTCCTGTACCAGGCTCACTTCACGGCCACCAAAACCGGTTTCCACCAGTTCATCCAGCTCGTTGATGGCCGTTTGTGCCTGCTTGGAGGCATCGATACAGCGATTCACAAACTCGACCAGCTTGTCACTCACGGTGTCGGGAAAAGTCATCTTGCGACCGATGATCAAACCGGCAATATCCTTGGCCTTGTTGGCAATCTTGTCCTGCATGGTCAGCACTTCCAGCAGGTCGCGACGTGATACCGGCATGAATAAACTTTTAGGTAGGTGTAAACGCAACTGGCGTTTCAGCTTGTCGGCTTCGCGCTCCATCTTGGAGATTTTCTTTTGTTGCGCTTTGGCGTCTTTCCAGTCTTCCTTGATCACCGCCTCGAAGAAGGGAACCAGCTCGGCAATACAGTCTTGCACGCTTGCCATGTGGGTTTGAAGGGGACGAACAGGAGATGAGCCAAACAGGCTCGAGATCGTAGTGCGTGCCATATTGGCCTCCTACCTTAATGCTTTATTTTTTATCTAGATACTGCCCTCAGTATCTTTATCATTACTGATTCAAGCTAGTTGGGCAGTATACAAGTCGAAAGACTGAAGACAAGACTTTTATGACAGTTTTGTTACACGCAGTTTTTACCGCTGATTTTTACGTTAAATCTTAACCAGTTAACGATTAGCCTCGCTGCAATAACCGAGCAGCATGCTTGGCGAAATAGGTCAAAATTCCATCAGCGCCTGCTCGCTTGAATGCCAGCAGTGATTCCATGATCACTGCGTCCTGCTCCAGCCAGCCGTTTTGTGCGGCGGCCATCAACATCGCGTATTCACCGCTGACCTGGTAAGCATACGTGGGTGCCGCGTAGTGTTCCTTGACCCGGCGTACGATATCCAGGTAAGGCATTCCCGGCTTGATCATCACCATGTCGGCGCCTTCATCCAGATCCAGTCCCACTTCCCAGAGCGCCTCGTCGCTGTTGGCCGGGTCCATCTGGTAGGAATACTTGTTGCCCCCGGCAAGGTTGCCGGCCGAACCCACCGCGTCGCGGAACGGGCCATAAAAGCTCGACGCGTACTTGGCCGAGTAGGCCAGGATCCGGGTGTTGATATGCCCCGCCTGTTCCAGCGCCTGGCGCACCTGGCCAATACGGCCATCCATCATGTCAGACGGCGCCACCACGTCGGCACCCGCCTCGGCATGCGAGACCGCCTGCTTGACCAGCACCTCAACGGTTTCATCGTTGAGGACATAACCACTGGCATCGATCAGGCCATCCTGGCCGTGGGTGGTAAACGGGTCCAGTGCCACGTCGGTAATCACGCCCAGTTGCGGGAAGCGGGCTTTCAGGGCCCGCACCGCGCGCTGGGCCAGGCCATCCGGGTTGTAGGCCTCGGCCGCATCTTCCGACTTGGCCGCCTGCGGGGTCACTGGAAACAAGGCGACGGCGGGGATGCCCAGCTCCACCAGCTCTTCGGCTTCTTTCAGCAATTCATCGATGCTGAGCCGCTCCACACCGGGCATCGAGGCCACTGGCTCACGCTGCTTGTCGCCTTCCAGCACGAACATGGGATAAATCAAATCATTGACAGTAAGTACTGACTCACGCATTAAACGGCGTGAAAACTCATCTTTACGCATACGGCGCATGCGCGTTTGGGGGAATCGGCTGCGGCTGGTATCGGACTGGGACAAAACAGAACTCCTGGTGGTTGGACTGAACTTGCCGGCATCTGGCCGGTCTCAATTTATATTAATGGTATTTTACCCTGATTTTAACTTGCGTCACGGGTTTAAGCGTACTTAAATACGGCCTATGAAAAAACCTATTACCCATTTATTGACTATTTGCCTGCTGGTGCTGGCCAGTTTCACGGCGCGTGCTGATAATTCACCGCTGGTGCTGATGGAAACCACCGCCAGTTCAATGATCGCAGCGCTGAGCGAAAACCAGGCACAACTGAAACAAGATCCACTGGTGGTCAACCGGCTGGTGGAACGTATCTTGATCCCGCATATCGATTTCATCAGTGCTTCAAAGTGGGTACTGGGCAAGCACTGGCGTCGCGCTGACAAGCAACAGAAGCTGCGTTTCATTCGCGAATTTCGTACCTTGCTGGTTCGTTTTTATTCTTCCGCCCTGGCTGACTTCCTGAAAACCAACCAGGTTCAAAAAGACATGATTCGTTTTTTACCGTATCGCGGTGAAAGCAGCGACGATGTCACGATCCGTTCGGAAGTCCATGCCCCGGACGGCAAAACCATCCCGGTCAATTATTACCTGCACCAAACGCGTAAAGGCTGGAAAGTGTACGATGTTTCTGTTGAAGGCATCAGCATGATCACGACTTACCGCACCAGCTTTGCCAATGAAATTAAATTGAAGGGTGTAGACGGGCTGATTGAATCATTGGCGGAAAAAAATCGCGCCACCAATTCCTGATTAAAATCTCATCCTGAGTTGCAGCAGGGTTTCATCACTGCGTATTTTCAAACCCACTGACGAGTGTACCTTGACACCGGTTGAGCGGTTGACGCCCAGCTGGTAACTGAAATATTCATCAAGACTCTGTCCAAACAGCATATCTTCCAGCTGTTGGCGCATGATATTTTTTGCAGACGTGCCCTGCGGGTTAGTCGTCGGGCCTTGGTCATAACCTTGGGTCAGGGAAAATCGATGTTCTGCCTGCACCGATGCGGTGGCCAGTAACAAGACCGTTAAGACTACTTTCGGTAATGACGTGGGGGATAGAACTGTCATCAATCTTTTCCTCAGGTTGTAACACCAAGTTCACCGTGTCCGAGAAAAAGGTTGAAGATAAAAAACGCAGAAGTTGATTATCCGCAACCCCGCTATCATAGAAACCTGAATCAAGACTTCCTTAGACCGGTGGCTTTGCGTCCTCAGCTTTCGCTCGAGTTTGCCGCGTTGCTTGTCACTAATTATGGTTGCTGGCGTACAAAACGCTAGGCACAGTTTTCGTTAGTGTTAACTGCGTCATGCCGGGTGGCGTGAAGTGTGAAACGGTTGGCAATACGCCGGCTTGTTGACCTACTTCCACCAGGGTCTTGCCCGGAATAACCCTACTGGCATGGCTTTTTCCTGGGCAACAGGTTTAGGGTACAATCCGTTGTCGAGATTATTGGTTGATTGGGAGGCCCATCTTGGAACAGTTTCGTGGTACCACCGTACTGTCGGTTCGCCGTGGTGACAAAGTCGTGATCGCCGCTGATGGCCAGGCGACCATGGGCAACACGGTCATGAAGAGCAACGTGCGCAAGGTACGCCGCCTGCACCATGACAAGGTGATCGCCGGGTTTGCAGGCGGTACCGCCGATGCGTTTACCCTGTTCGAGTACTTCGAGGCCAAGCTCGACAAGCATTCCGGCAACCTGGTCAAGGCGGCGGTGGAAATGGCCAAGGACTGGCGCATGGACCGCGGCCTGCGCCGCATGGAAGCGCTGCTGGCCGTGGCGGACCACTCCGCCTCGCTGATCATCAGCGGTAACGGTGACGTGATCGAGCCGGAATATGGCCTGATGGCGATCGGCTCCGGTGGCCCCTACGCCCAGGCAGCGGCGCGAGCCCTGCTGGAAAATACCGAGCTGGATGCCAAAACAATTGTCGAGAAGGCCTTGAATATTGCCGCCGACACCTGCATCTATACCAATCACAACCTGGTATTCGAACAACTCGATATCTGATCGCAACAGGAAACACCATGTCGCAAATGACTCCCCGTGAGATTGTCCAGGAACTGGACAAGCACATTATCGGCCAGTCCGCAGCCAAGCGCGCGGTGGCCATCGCATTACGTAATCGCTGGCGCCGCAGCCTGGTGGATGAAAGCCTGCGCAATGAAATTACCCCCAAGAACATCCTGATGATCGGCCCTACCGGGGTCGGCAAAACCGAGATCGCCCGCCGCCTGGCCAAGCTGGCCAAGGCGCCGTTCCTCAAGGTAGAGGCCACCAAGTTCACCGAGGTAGGCTATGTTGGTCGCGATGTGGAGTCGATCGTGCGTGATCTGATGGAAATTGCCATCAAGCTGACCCGTGAACAGGCGATGCAAAAAGTGCGACACCGCGCCGAAGATGCGGCCGAAGAGCGTATCCTGGATATCCTGCTGCCCCCGGCACGCAGTTTTGGATTTGGCGAGGAAGAGCAAAAACCGGCCGAGCAGGACAATACCACCCGGCAGAAATTCCGCAAAAAGCTCCGCGAAGGCGAGCTGGATGACAAGGAAATCGAAATCGAAGTCAGCGCCCCCCAGGTCGGCGTAGAAATCATGGCGCCGCCGGGAATGGAAGAAATGACCAGCCAGTTACAGGGCATGTTCCAGAACCTGGGCGGCTCGCACAAGAAAAGTCGCAAATTGCCCATCAAGCAGGCCATCAAACTGCTCATCGATGAAGAAGCCGCACGCCTGGTCAATGATGAGGAAATCAAGGAACAGGCGCTGCGTAACGTGGAACAAAACGGCATCGTGTTCCTGGATGAGATGGACAAGATTGCCAAGCGCGCCGAGGCCGGCGGCGCCGATGTCTCGCGCGAAGGGGTACAACGTGACCTGTTGCCGCTGGTGGAAGGTTCAACCGTGTCCACCAAGTACGGCATGATCAAAACCGATCACATCCTGTTCATCGCTTCCGGCGCGTTTCACCTGTCCAAGCCTTCCGATCTGATTCCGGAGTTACAGGGTCGCTTCCCGATCCGCGTCGAGCTGGATGCCCTGAGCACCGAGGACTTCGTGAAAATATTAACGGAACCGGATGCATCGCTTACCGAGCAATACAGCGCGCTGATGGAAACCGAGGAAGTGCAGCTGATCTTTA
>JASFOS010000011.1:0-27494 GCA_050116415.1 Thioalkalispiraceae bacterium | reverse complement strand
AAAGCCGCTTCCGCAAGGCACTGCTGGATTTGAAACCTGATCTGCAATTACCTTTCTGATAACGTATTTTTTATTTATAAAAAAACTTACAATACATACATGTCTATAGATTCTAAAACAGCTCTGAATATTGCCAAGGTCCTCACCGAAGCGTTGCCTTATATTCAACGTTTCCAGGGCAAAACCATGGTCATCAAGTATGGTGGTAATGCCATGGTTGATGATGCGCTCAAGAAAGGCTTTGCGCGTGATGTCGTATTAATGAAACTGGTGGGAATGAACCCGGTAATCGTGCACGGCGGTGGCCCACAGATTGGCAACATGCTGGAACAAATCGGCAAGGAGAGCGAGTTTATCAATGGCATGCGGGTCACCGATAGCGAGACCATGGACGTGGTGGAAATGGTACTGGGTGGCCTGGTCAACAAGGAAATCGTGAACCTGATAAACCGCATGGGCGGGCATGCGGTCGGGCTAACCGGAAAAGACGGTGACCTGATACGCGCCAGGAAAATGGTCTTCACCAAGCAGGCCCCGGAAATGAATGCACCGGAGATCATCGATATCGGTCATGTTGGAGAAGTGGCCAGTATTGATCCTTCCTTGATCAACATGCTGGTACAGGGTGATTTTATCCCGGTTATCGCGCCAATCGGCGTCGGCGAGGAGGATGGCCAGTCCTACAATATCAATGCCGACCTGGTAGCCGGCAAACTGGCCATGACGCTGAAGGCGGAAAAACTGATCCTGTTGACCAATACCGAAGGGGTGCTGGGTAAGGACGGAAAGCTGTTGACCGGTTTATCCGCCAAGCAAGTGGAAGCATTGATCGCAGACGGTACCATACATGGTGGCATGCTGCCCAAGATTGGCTGCGCACTGGATGCGGTCCATGCCGGTGTCAATACCGCGCAGATCATTGATGGACGGGTCGAACACGCAGTATTGCTGGAAGTGTTTACCGATCAGGGCGTGGGCACCTTGATCCGGGGTTAGGGCAATGGAAAACCAGCCAAAGCAGCAAAAAGTATCCCGCAAGCAACAAATCCTGGAGGCGCTTGCCCAGGAACTGGAAAACAGCCCCGGTGAACGCATCACCACGGCGGGACTGGCCAAGGCGGTGGGCGTATCCGAAGCCGCGCTTTATCGTCATTTCCCCAGCAAGGCGAAAATGTTTGAAGGCTTGATCGAGTTTATCGAGGAAACCATCTTTACCCTGGTCAACCAGATTTTAAATGAAGAAAAGTCGGCAACTCGCCGCCTGGAAGCTATCCTCAAGCTGGTACTGGGCTTTGCTGAGCGCAATGCGGGCATTACCCGTTTACTGGCGGGTGACGTGCTGGTGGGTGAAACCGAGCGTTTGCGCCAACGGATTGGCCAGTTCTATGAACGGCTGGAGACGCAGTTGAAACAGGTGTTGCGCGAGGGTGAGATGAATAGTGAGTTGCCACCAACGTTACCCATTCAGCCGACTGCCAACCTGTTATTGGCGGCGGTAGAAGGTCGTATCAACCAGTTCGTGCGCAGTGGCTTCAAGCGCTCGCCACTGGAACACTGGGACGACCAGTGGTCCTTGATAACAGGAATTTTGCAACAGCGTTAATTTTTTACTGATTGCCCGGGTTCGTCCGATGGTGGCTGGATGCCCTTGAGTTCGCGGAACCGTTTCAGATCCGCATCAAACTTTTTCTCGGTTTCCTGCAAAGCCTGAACTTTCTTGCTGATAAATTCCTCGTTATCCCTGATCTGGCTTTTGAGATTTTCCATATCCTTAAGCAAATCCTCGGGTGGCTGTTCACCGGCACGCTCAAAGTCGGCAGCACGTTTTTCCAGCACCTTGAGGTTTTCCTTCAAGGTCGAGGTGTTGCTATTGGTAATACTGATGATGCCTTCAACCGCACGCAGGTTTTGTTTACGGGCCAGTAACAGATCTTTTTCCGTGGTATAGGTTTGCAGCAGAATCAAATCACGGCGTTTTTGGGCGGCTTTTTCACGCTCCCTGGCTTTACGCAGTTTTTCCTGGCGGCGAAATTCTTCCAGTTCCTCGGGGGTCTTGGCTCGCTCGATGACTTTTACCACCACCCCTTTGCTGTTCAAGATCTCAATGCGCTGTTGCGAGTACTCGGGGGGGACCGCCTGGCCACATTCCCTGACGCCCTCCTTGTTTTTCCAGCATTTCACTGCTGCCTGGCTAGCAGACAAGGGTGCCAACAGGCTAATAACGATCAGGCTCAAGGTTAGATATCGTGATTTCATTTCCATATGGGCATACTATCAAAATTTAGTGACGGTTCATTTTACACTGCAATTGGCAGGAGTCATCATTATCATATGACTGAGTACATTTTACTATTTATTGTTTCATTTATCGCCAACGCGTTCTCAGCCTTTGCCGGTGGTGGCGCCGGGCTGCTCCAGCTTCCGTTGCTTATTTTTCTGGGCCTGCCCTTCAGCTTGGCGCTGGCCACCCATAAACTGGCCAGTGTCGCCTTGGGTATCGGCGCAACCTTGCGTCACTTTAGGGAAGGGACCGTAAAATGGCGCTTTTCCCTGTTGATCCTGGTGGCCGGGCTACCGGGGGTGGTACTGGGTGCCAGTGTTATCCTGTTTGTACCGGATCGGGCAGCGGAACTGGCCCTGGGGATTCTGACAATTGGCCTGGGGTTTTATTCCTGGTGGCGCAGGGATCTGGGTTTAAGCCATGTTCCGCAACACCGCGATGCCAGGGGCTATATGATCGGTGCGGTGGTGTTGTTCCTGATCGGCGCCTTGAATGGCTCACTGACCTCCGGCACCGGTTTATTTGTTACCCTATGGCTGGTACGCTGGTTTGGTCTGGACTACAAAACAGCGGTTGCCTATACCCTGGTGCTGGTTGGCCTGTTCTGGAACGGTTCGGGAGCCCTGACACTGGGGTTACTGGCTGATATCAAGTGGGACTGGATTCCGGTATTACTATTGGCGTCGGCACTGGGTGGCTATGTCGGTGCACATATGGCGATTATCAAGGGCAGCGCCTGGATCAAGCGGACCTTTGAGGTGGTGACTATCCTGGTGGGACTCAAGCTGGTGTTCAACTAACGGATTGCGTGAAAAGACAAACCGTAACCTGATCAATTTGATATACAGGGCGTAACAATGAACAAATTCCTCAAGCATGTTTTTTATTATTGCGTGTTCACCTTTGGCGGTTTTAGCGCACAGGCCGCTGACGTGGTCAGCGATAAGAATATTGGCATGGACCTGGCCCGTGATATTGCCAATGAAGCGGTCAAAGCCTGTCGCAAGCAGGGCTACCATGTCAGTGCCGTGGTGGTGGATCGACACGGCTTGCTGCGTGCAGCACTGAGAGATGACCTGGCCGCGCGATTTACTCTGGAAATCGCGCAACGCAAGGCGAACATGACCGTCATGGCCTGGACCGATAGTGGCCAGTTCAGGGAAGCGCGTCGTGATATTCAGCAGGAACTCAACCATATCGATGGATTGATTGTCATGGAAGGCGGCATAAAGATTGTTAGCAGTGGCTATAACCTGGGTGCTGTGGCAGTAAGCGGTGCACCGGGTGGCGAGAAAGATGCCGCGTGCGCCAACAAGGCGCTGCAAACACTGCGCGAACGGATTGAATTTGCCATCGATTGACCGTGAATGAAATCCGAAGCAAAAAAGTTATTAAAAAAACATGACAGCCTTGTTCATTCTGAAAACATGAAGGTAGCCTCTCATGTTCAGCGCCAGGCTGGTGAGTGGTATATCAATACCCTGATGATCGAGGGTTACGAGGTGCCGTTTAAATATAAACGCAATAAAAAGTATAAGAATATTCAGGGGGCACGCGTCAACCTGACCTACTATCCGGCTACGGAGCAGGTGGCCGGTATCGACATGGAGATCATGAAAGTCGTGAGAATCAAAATTGCCTGAGAAGCTTTCAAGTCAACGATAGAACAGTGTTAACTTGAATGACTCGGCAAGGAGTGGGAAGCATGGAACCTGGAAAGAATAATTTTGAACGCTTCTATCCAAGGCCGCTCAAGTATCTGAGTGATTATCTGTCAGGCCTGGTACAGGGACGGCTCTGGCTCAAGGTACTAATTGGCATGCTGCTTGGCATTGTGACCGGTATTGTGCTTGGCCCATCGGTGGGTATCGTCGAGGCCAACCTTGCCCTGGTGATTGGTAACTGGCTGGCATTGCCCGGCCAGCTATTTCTGATCCTGATCCAGATGATCGTAATCCCGCTGGTGTTTGCTTCCGTGATTCGTGGCCTGGCGGCGGGCGAAAACATGGAACAATTGCGCCGCATGGGGTTACGTGTGGCGATTTACTTTGTATTTACCACCACGGTAGCAATCAGTATCGGTCTGGCGGTGGCACTGCTCATCAAGCCGGGCCATTACATCGATAGCCAGCTGCTACAGCAAGCCTTGAAGCCGGGACAGGTTACGCCGCTTCCGGACAGTGTCCCCGGCTTGCCCGATTTGGGCGAGTTGCCACAGAAACTGGTGACCTTGTTACCGGCTAATCCGCTGACTTCCATGGTTGAGGGACAAATGCTGCAGGTGGTGCTGTTTGCTATCGTGTTTGGTATGGCATTGATCATGATGCCGCAACAGCAAGCCAGGCCACTGCTGGATGTACTGGGTTCGTTGCTGGAAGTGTGCATGACGGTCGTGCGCGTCGCCATGCGCCTGGCACCTTACGCGGTGTTTGGCTTGATGGCGCAGATCACCACCAAGATCGGCCTGGATGCCCTGCTGGGCATGGCGGTCTACGTGGCGACCGTACTGCTTGGCCTGGCAATGTTACTTTGTTTTTATTTGCTGCTGGTGTTTTTTGTCGGGCGTATGCGTCCCGGACATTTCCTCGGTTGCGCGCGCGAAGTCATGCTGCTGGCATTTTCCACTTCCAGTTCGGCCGCGGTCTTACCGTTGACGATTAAAACCGCCCAGGAAAAACTCAAGGTCAAAGGCTCGATCTCCCAGTTTGTCATCCCACTTGGCGCGACGATCAACATGGATGGCACCGCGCTCTACCAGGGGGTGGCGGCGATATTCCTGGCGCAGTTATTCGGTGTGGATATTGGCGTAGCGGGGATGTTGCTGATCATTGTCACCGCGGTCGGCGCCTCGATTGGTGCACCGGCCACGCCCGGGGTCGGCATCGTGATCCTGGCGATGGTGCTGGAGTCCGTGAATATCCCGGTGGCCGGTATTGCCCTGATTATCGGTGTGGATCGCATTCTTGATATGAGTCGCACCGCGATCAATGTGTCCGGCGACCTGGTCGCCACTAAAGTCATGGAGCGCTGGCTGCCATCAGAAACACCGGGGGAGACGATCTCCACTTCAGCGGCCGGTGAACAGGCCTGACAAACACCCCAACGCCAGGCCATGGCGATTAACTGCAATGGTAAACTAGATGCCGTATTGCTCGCGGTAGTTTTTTATCGCCTCGAGGTAGTCGGTGAAGCGGCTGTCCTGTTCGATATAGCTAACCAGGTTTTCCAGCTTGATGATACTGGCAACCGGAATACCGTACTCGGCTTCTACTTCCTGGATCGCGGAGGTTTCCCCTTTACCCTTTTCCTGCCTATCCAGCGCAATCACGACACCGGCAGCCTGGGCACCGGCGCCGTGGATAATGTCCATGGCCTCACGGATCGCGGTTCCCGCGGTAATCACATCATCAATAATCAGTACCTTACCCTGTAACGGGGCGCCCACGATATTGCCGCCTTCCCCATGTGCCTTGGCTTCCTTGCGGTTGAACGCGTAGGGCACATTGCGGTTATGGTGCTCGGACAGCGCGACTGCGGTGGCCGCGGCGAGCGGAATGCCTTTATAGGCAGGGCCGAACAACACGTCAAATTCAATACCGCTATCAATAATAGCCTGCGCATAATTCTGCCCCAGCTTGGCCAGGGCTTCGCCGGTATTAAACAAGCCGGCATTAAAAAAATACGGGCTGGTGCGACCGGATTTAAGGGTGAATTCGCCGAAACGCAGTACGTCCTGGCTGATGGCAAAGTTGATAAAGTCTTTCTGGTAGTCGCGCATGATGTGTTCTTCAGGTGATTTGCTAACGAGTCGTGTATGATACACCTTTATGTCATTGTGTTCTATTTGGGGATTTTAGCTTGATGAGAATTATCACGGTAAATGTGAATGGTATTCGTGCGGCACAGAAAAAAGGCTTCTTTGACTGGCTCAAAAAACAGCGCGCCGAGGTGGTTTGTATCCAGGAAACCAAGGCACAGGAACACCAGCTGGATGACGAGATGTTCTACCCGAAAGGTTATCACTGTTATTACTTTGACGCGGAGAAGAAGGGCTACAGTGGCACGGCACTGTTCTGCAAACACGAACCGGATAATGTCACCGCCGGCATGGGCTGGGATCACGTGGACAGGGAGGGGCGTTATCTGCAGGCTGACTTTGGTAAATTGAGTGTGGCCTCGCTTTACCTGCCATCGGGTTCTTCCAGTGAAGAGCGTCATCAAAACAAGTTGATTTTCATGGATGAGTTCTATGAAGAAATGCGCGCCATGCGCCGCAAGCGTCGTGAATTTATTATTGGTGGTGACTGGAATACCGTGCACAAGGAAATCGATATCAAGAACTTCAAGAGTAACCGTAAAAACTCGGGTTGTACCGATGAAGAGCGTGCCTGGATGGATAAGGTGTTTAGCAAGGGTGGCTGGGTTGATGCGTTTCGTGAAGTAAACCAGCAAGCTGACCAGTATACCTGGTGGTCCAACCGGGGTAATGCCCGCGCCAATAACGTGGGGTGGCGCATCGATTACCAGATTATTACGCCCGGTTTGAAAAATAGCGTGAAGAAGGCCGCGATTTATAAACAGCAATGGTTTTCTGATCATGCCCCGTTAACCATCGATTACGACTACGACATCAAGTAATGCCTGAAAGCACGACCCGAACCACGAGCTGGAAAGAGGCTGTCACGGTTTACAGCAAGCCACGAGTCATCGGCATGCTGTTTTTGGGGTTTTCGGCCGGTATGCCGTTCTTGCTGGTATTCAGCACCCTGTCTGCCTGGTTGACGGAAGCCGGTGTAAGCCGTGCCGCGATTGGTTTTTTTAGCTGGGTCGGTATTACTTATTCGATCAAGTTTTTCTGGGCCCCGGTGGTCGATCGCCTGCCGTTGCCGTTGTTATCGCGCTTGCTG
The DNA here is from genome assembly GCA_050116415.1 of Thioalkalispiraceae bacterium. Classification (GTDB taxonomy): domain Bacteria; phylum Pseudomonadota; class Gammaproteobacteria; order UBA6429; family Thiohalophilaceae; genus JARRJY01. The sequence goes on along the minus strand of JASFOS010000011.1, from coordinate 20,306 downwards.
GGAAAACGCCGCAGCTGGATGCTACTGGCGATGCTGGGTATTGCCGCTGGTTTAAGTGGTATGGCCTTCACCGATCCATCTACGCATATCATTAGCATGGCCATGTTTGCGGTGCTGGTGGCGTTTGCTTCGGCCACCCAGGATATCGTGATTGATGCTTATCGTATCGAGGCAGTGGTCGCCAAATACCAGGCCGCGATGGCCGCCATGTATATCCTGGGCTACCGCCTGGCCTTGCTGGTCACCGGTGCCGGCGCCCTGGCGATGGCGGATCAAACCAGCTGGACGAATACTTACCTGGCCATGGCACTGTTAATGCTGGTGGGAATCATCACCGTGCTGATCATCCGCGAGCCTGAGAGTAGTGTTAACCAGGACACCATCATGCGTGAACAGCGCGTGGTTGATTTTCTTGAGCGTTCGGCCCATCTGCCAGTGCACTTACGCAATGCCATGGCCTGGTTCATTGGTGCCGTAGTATGTCCGTTTACGGATTTTTTCCAGCGCAATGGCGCCTTTGCCATCACGATCCTGTTATTTATCAGCCTGTTTCGCATCAGTGATATCACCATGGGCGTGATGGCCAACCCCTTCTATCTCGATCTGGGGTTCAGCAAGACACAAATCGCCTGGGTGGCAAAAGGTTTCGGCTTTGCCATGATGTTAATCGGTGCCGCCTCGGGTGGTGTGATGGTGGCGCGCTATGGCATCATGCGGCCGCTACTGCTCGGCGCTATTCTGGTTTCTGCAACCAACCTGTTATTCGCTTTCCTGGCAAAGACCGGTGCAGATCTCTCGTTTCTTATCGTGGTGATCAGTGCGGATAATTTCAGTGGCGGTCTGGCCACGGCGGTGTTTATTGCCTACCTGTCCAGCCTCACCAACACCGCCTATACCGCCACCCAGTACGCCCTGTTCAGTTCCCTGATGACCCTGGTGCCAAAATTCCTTGGCGGCTTCTCAGGGATTATTGTTGAAGCACAGGGTTATTTCTTTTTCTTCGTGTATGCCGCGCTGGTGGGGATTCCCGCGATTCTGCTAGTCTTTTATTTGATGAAGCACCAGAAACAACAGGCCTAGCCAATGCCGATTGAAATTTCATACCTGAGCGCTTTCCTGGTGGGTTTGCTGGGCGGCGTCCATTGTGTCGGCATGTGTGGCGGCATTGTCAGCGCACTTACCCTCGGCACCTCGCCGCAGCAATCGACGCCCTGGCGATACCTGTTTGCCTACAACCTGGGGCGTATTAGCAGCTATACCCTGGCAGGCCTGATCGTCGGCGGGCTGGGTGCGCAGCTGGCCAGCCTGCATCAACTCCAGTTAGGCCTTAAAGTACTGGCAGGATTATTCATGATCGCGATGGGTTTATATCTGGCAGGCTGGTGGTTCGGATTGACCCGCGTCGAACAACTGGGTGGCCTGTTCTGGAAGCGGTTACAACCTCTGGGCAGCCGCTTTATCCCGGTGCAGTCCAGCCTGCAGGCCGTGATCCTGGGCAGTATCTGGGGCTGGTTGCCGTGCGGCCTGGTTTACAGTGTTTTGATCTGGAGCCTGTCAGTCCACAGCGCGCTCGATGGGGCGTTATTGATGCTGGCGTTTGGCCTCGGTACCTTACCTAACCTGTTGTTAATAGGTGCGGTGACCAGCAGTTTAAAAGGTTGGCTACAGAAACCGCAGGTGAAGGTGATCGCCGGTAGCATGGTGGTGATATTTGGCGTGTACCAGTTATACCAGGCTGTCATGACCGCGAGCTTATAGTCGATGCGGTTAACTTGAACTGGACAGCACCACTTCGCGTTCATGGGCAAACAGCCTGTCTGGCATACCCAGGTGATAGCCCTGGCCATAATCCACGCCGAGTTTTTCCAGTAGTACCCGGATTTCTTCATTTTCCACGAATTCGGCGACCGTGTAGATATTCATGCCACTGGCAAGATCACTCATCGCCTTAACGATAATCCGGTCGAATTCATTGAGGTGCAGGTTGCGAACGAAGCTGCCATCAATCTTCACCATATCCACCGGCAGGTTCTTCAGGTAATGGAAAGACGAGTAACCCATACCAAAGTCATCCAGCGCAAAGCGGCATCCCAGGCTGCGTAGTGATTCAATGAAGCGACGTGCCTGGGTGAAGTTTTCTACTGCGGCTGTTTCAGTCACCTCGAAAATCAACGCGGCAGGATCAGCACCGAACTTCTCAAGCGCATTTTCTACCAGGTGCATGACATCCTGGTGACCAAAATGGCGGCCAGACAGGTTCACGGCGATACTCACCGAAGTACCTTTTTTGATCGAGTTGGCCTGGGCCTCGATAGCCTTGAGTAACACCCATTTATCGATGTCCTGGATCAGGTTGAAACGTTCCGCGGTATCCAGGAAGGCGCCGGGGAAAATCAATTCACCGTTATCATCCATGCGCAGCAGTGCTTCATAATGAGCGATTTCACCACTGGCGAGATTAATAACAGGTTGGTAATGAAGCACAAAGTGATCATTCTCCAGGGCTCGCCTGATGCGGTCTTCCCAGTGGACCTTGTTTTGCATGTTGAGCAGTTCGGTATCTTCGCTGCGGTAGACATGCACCTGGTTCCGTCCATTACGCTTGGCGGTATACATGGCGGCATCCGCCTTGGCCAGCAGCTCGCTGGGGGTGATCCCATGTTCCGGGAACAGGGTAATCCCGATACTGGCACTGATGCGCATGGAAAGTTCGACCGGTAAAATGGTTTTATTGAGCAACGTGATAATCAGGTTTTCAGCGACCTGAACTGCATCCTGTTCGCTGGCATTTGCAAGGATGATGGCAAACTCATCACCGCCAAGACGGGCCAGCGTGTCGATTTCACGAATTGCACTGGATAGTGCATGCGAAACGCTCAGCAGGCAGTCATCACCTGTCTGGTGACCAAGCGTATCATTGATATATTTAAATTCATCCAGGTCAATAAACAACAAGGCGCCTTGCTGGTTAAAACGTTTGCTATAGGCAATACGATTTTCCAGTTCTTCCTGGAAGCGTCTGCGATTAAACAGACCGGTGAGAGCATCGCGCTCAGCGAGGTAGACAATATGATCCTCGGTTTTTTTCTGCTCGGTTATATCCAGCATCAGGGCGCGAGACTGTTTTTTACCCTGCTCATCAAGCTCTATGGTATGAATGCTTCTGACCCACAGGTAGTCACCATTGATATGGCGCATCCGGTAATCGATACTGTAGTCACCGGGCTGCTGGTTGTGTTGCATAATGGTCTTGATAACCCAGTTATGGTCTTCGGGGTGGATATGCTGTATCCAGAAGCCAGGTTGTAACCATTCTTCTGCCTGGTAACCGAGCAACTCAAAAGAGCCTTCACTGGCATAGCTAAAGTTGTGGGTGTCGGGATCAATCTCCAGCAATACCGCGTTAACACCGTTCAATAATGTTTCAAGGCGATTGGCTTCAGTCTCGAGTGCGGCACGTTCTGTATCCAGTGACTTTTGCGTCGATTGCAGGTGTTGAGCAAGCTGGTTAAAAGATTGTGCGACATCACCAATTTCGTCATTGCTATCGAGTTTTATGCGGTAATCAAGTTGCCCGGATTGTAATGCCCGGGCGCCATCCTCCAGGGTGCGGAGATTCCGCGTAAGCAATAAGCCAAGAAAGATGGAAATAATGATTGATAACAACAGACCAATAATGGCCAGGAAGGTATTCTGCTGACGGGTTTGCCGGCTAAATTCAAGAATCTTGTTGAGTGAGTAGCCAATGCTCAGCGTGCCAAGATGCTGTCCGAACAGGTGAATTTCATGTTGTATGTCATAAATATTATCAGTCAGGGCGTCTTCAAACGACTGGTCCTGGGGGCGTGACAGGTAATTTTCCAGGCGCATGTTGTTGGACAATTTTTTCGACAGGATATTCCCTTGGCTGTCATAAACAATGAGGTAGGCAAAATTGGGCTTGTTTTCAAGCAGGGAAATGGCGTCATTAATCAGGGCGATATCATGTGCTATCAGCCCGGGTTGCAGCGATAATGATAATAACTGGCTACTCTCGGTGATGTACTGTTCCATGATCTCGGCGTGACTGGTATTGATCAGCCTTACGCTATTGGCAACCAGTAATACCAGCATGATTGCCTGGGCAATAACCACACTCAACATGATTCGTGTCGATAACTTGATACGCATGATTATTTCTGCAGGAAAATGCGGGTGCTTTCAAACTCACGTTTGTCTACCGGGCGATACCCGGAGTAGTCCATTTTTTTCAAGGCGGCTTTGCCATGCGGGTCCTTGTGCATGTTAATCAAGGCGTCACGGTAATTGCTTTTTATCGACTCATCCAGATCGCTAGCGACGAGTAAACCCATGCCGGGTAGCGGTGGAGTAGTGGCAATAATACGTAGCGGGATATCACGTTGTATATATTGGCGGGTTGGGTTTAGCGAAGCGATGGCCGCAACACTGTTGCCAACCAGCATCGCATCCAGGCTGGCGTTATGTGATTTGTAATTTATATATTGCGGTTGTTTTTTCAGGTGTTTCTTAAGATAGCTTTTGCCTGCCATGGTAATAATAGCAATGTCAGGTGGTGTGGAAATGCGCTGGCCTTCGAGCTGCTTGAGAGAGCGAATATTGCTGTCGCGTTTAACACTGATCCCCGCAGCTAATGGTTTCAGGTAGGTGGCGGTTACCTCGTATTTCCCGGAGTCAATGGCAAGCAGGGTGAAATGGGGTGCTGTCAGCAAAAAGTCATAACGGCGAGCCTGGCTGCGTGACACAAACTCATCGAAGTTACTGGCCGTTTCCAGGATGACGGGGCGGCCTATTTTTTGCTGTAAATGATCGCGTAAAGGGGCAAACCGTTTCAGCAATGCTACCGGGCTACGAAATGGCAATACCCCGAGAATAAGCGGTTGCCTGTTATTGGCCCCTGCTTGCGTAGTCGCTTGTGCAGGTATGAGCAGGGACAGGCCGATGACCAGCCCGATGATTATTTTTATTATTCTTTGCATTATATTATTTTGCCTTTCATGCAGGCACTACACCAGATCTGAAAACGAAACAATTCGACTTAAATGGTGTACTGGTTCACTTTTTGTTCATTTGGTAAAGAACTTTTGTCGAAACTCGAGGTTGTATGATGCCGCATCACCTTCAGGCTTAATGGTTAAAACAAAGTCGATCACTTCCTGGTTGGTGATATTAAAGTCATCAATATAATATTTTGCATGGCCTTCCTCGATCAGTTTGAACTGGAGGTTACGGGTCTGTCCATTCAGGTTCTTGGCAAACCCGGAAATACTCGCGTTGACCGGCTGCCCCATCGCCTTGTTATTCTCGGGCCTGGTCTGGATAGAGATGGTCACCATGGCGCGATTCTTACTGCGTTTGATATTGTATTGCCTGGCTGTGTTTGGCTTTAGAAAATCCGTATTCAGGGCATTGTAGTGAACAACATAATTACCAAGTTGCTTGGAGCGTTCTGCCTGCACCGCAGTAAAAGGTAATACAGTAAATGCTAATATAAGCGCGCTTTGCAATGACTTATTAAACATTTTCAACACTCCTTTTAAATTATCAGTTTTATTCAAACTAAATATAGACCAGATCGCGTGGTTCAGATACGAACGCTACTGATGACAAGACGGATAGGAAGAGATGATAGGCCCAGACCGGCTAAAAACCTCAGTTTCAACAGCGTTATAGGTATGAGCAACAGGTGGCTGCCGCCTTGCGAAAGTGATGAATGCCAGCGGGTTATTGGCGACAAAGTCGGTACAGGGCGATTTCACCCATCAGGTTAGGCAACAGGCGCATCGCCAGGGTTGACTTGTGGGCATGGTCCACCACGGTACGTTCCAGAATATGAATATTTTTTTCCTTGCACAGGTCTTCAAAATCATAAAGTGTGCACAGGTGAATATTGGGCGTGTTATACCAGCTATTGGGTAACGAACTGGTTACTGGCATGCGTCCCCGTGCGATATTCAGGCGACAGCGCCAATGGCCGAAGTTAGGGAAAGTAATAATGGCCTCACGGCCAACACGTAACATTTCCTCGACGGTCTTATCCGGGTAGTGCATGGCTTGTAACGCCTGCGTCATTACCACGTAGTCAAAAGAGTTGGCCTCAAAGCCGGTCAGGCCCTTGTCAAGGTCTGCCTGGATCACGTTGACCTGGTGGCTCACGCAGGAAACGATGTTGCTTTCATCGATTTCCAGGCCATAACCGGAGACCTGGCGGGTATCACGCAGGTGCATCAACAGGCTACCGTCACCACATCCCAGGTCCAGGATGCGGCTGCCTGGCTCTATCCAGCTGGCAATGATGCCCAACTCGGGACGTAAATCAATCGTCATGTTACCTCTCCGGTCCGGCATTCAAGGGCAACGTTTTGCATGTAGGCATTAAAGATATTCAGGTAATGCTGTATCGGCATGAGGAAAGCATCATGTCCCTGGTTGGCTTCTATTTCCGAGTAACTGACATCCTTGTTGCTATCCAGCAGTGCCTTAACAATTTCACGTGAACGTTCCGGGGAGAAGCGCCAGTCGGATGTGAACGACAGGACCAGGAATCGTGCCCTGGCGCCAGCCATGGTTTTGGCCAGGTCATCGTCGAACTGGGCAGCCGGATCAAAATAATCCAGGGCCTTGGTCATCAACAGGTAGGTGTTGGCATCAAACCGTTCGACAAAGGATTGCCCCTGGTAGCGCAAGTAACTTTCCACCTGGAATTCCACATCATAGCCAAAATTGAGTTTGCCTTCGCGCAGGTCACGGCCAAACTTGGCGCGCATGGCTTCATCCGACAAATAGGTAATGTGTCCCAGCATGCGAGCCAGTTTCAGGCCGTGGCGCGGTACGGTGTCATGCTCATAGTAGTGGCCTTCATAAAATTCCGGGTCAGACATGATGGCCTGGCGTGCCACTTCGTTGAAGGCGATATTTTGTGCGGTAAGCTTGGGCGCGGCCGCGATCACGATACAGTGGCGTACTCGATCCGGGTAATCAATACTCCATTGCATGGCCTGCATGCCACCCAGGCTGCCACCAATCACGGCGGCCCATTGCTCGATACCCAGCCTGTCGGCCAGCAGGGCCTGGCTATGTACCCAGTCCTTAACCGTGACAATCGGGAAATCAGGCCCGTAAGGTTTGTTTTTTTCCGGGTTAATGCTCATCGGGCCGGTAGTACCTTTACAGCCACCCAGGTTATTGAGCGAGACAACAAAGAAATGATTGGTATCAATGGGTTTGCCGGGGCCGATGCAGGTTTCCCACCAGCCGGGCTTTTTATCTTCCATGCTATGGTAGCCGGCCGCGTGATGGTCACCGCTCAAGGCGTGGCAAATCAGGATGGCGTTGGTATGCGCGGGGTTAAGTTCACCATAGGTTTCATACACGATGTCATAACTGGCCAGCGTGCGACCACAATCCAGCTGCAGCGCTTGCTCGAAGTGCATGGTTTGCGGGGTAACCAGTCCAACTGAATCGGCAGGGATTTGTTCCGGCATTGATTTTATCTATTGTGAGTCACTTTGGTTAGGGCAAGTCTAAGTGACGCAGCCGGTATGGTGCAAGAACTATCCGGAAAGTTTGTATTAAACAGAATAGCTTATGACACTACCTGATAGTTCAATATCAGGCAGCGTCACTTTGGTTGGATTCGATAAATGATTCCAGTGGCCGGTTCAATGTTTCCATCAGCAGGTTAATATCCGCCAGCTGGGTATTGAGTGACTCGGTTGTTTTTTCCAGGTCAGCAATGCGCGTCTGCAAGGTATCACGTGATTCATTAATTTTGCGTAAACTTTCCAGTCGTTTTTCCATCTGGTGCTTGTGTTCCTTGATCCGCGCAACCAGCGGATGCAGGGCCTGCTTACCCCAGGCTTCCGCTTCCTGTTGGGCCTGGAAGAAGGTGTTCCTGGCATGACTCACCATGGAGATGAAGAATTTTTTCACCACGAAGGCCTGTTCGGTCATGGTGGTGACCGGGCTGGTACGGTAGGCTTCTGCTTCGTGATAGAGGCGTTCCATGTCACGCTTGTACTTGCCCATGCTGAACATCTTGGGTTTTACTTCAGCCAGGCCATGTTCTTTATGGAACTGGCGGTAAATAGTCTGGATCAGGGTATTGACCTGGTCCGTTTGCTTGGAAGCGGTATTGATGGTTTCCTGTATCATGTCGAAGAATTCTTTCATGGCATTCTTTAACCCGCCGGTAGTCCATGTGGACGTCATGTCTTTGCGGGTTTTGGCCATCAGTTCATCCAGTTTCTTCAGGCTCAGTGTATTGAGCAACATTACCTGCTTATCCGTGAAGGTTTTCTTGTTGTTCTGAAAACTTTCCACGCTCTTGTGATAAATGGTTTGTTCCTCGCGGGTCTTTTTCATCAGGTGGCCAATCACGTCTTCGTTTTTACCACTCAGCCCCTGTAGTTCCTTGAGCTGTTTGTTGGCATCCTGTAGGCGGGATGCCAGGATGTCTCTTGACTCGCTCGCCATGTTACCGATTTCACCGACGATGCTGTCGCGGACGATTTGTTGTTTCTGCGGCAGGATATCCTTGGAGAAAATACTTTCCAGCGCCAGGATGTTACTTTTATCCAGTAAATCGTTATCGTGGCGAATCTTGGCCAGCAGGCCTTTTTGCGCCGAGACCGGGAAGATGTTGTCGTTTTGCAGTTCCAGCATTTTTTTCGCGGTATTGCATTGTGTGGCAATGCTGTTGTTGACCGCGTCATCACTTTTCAGTTCGTCCCACAGGGTATCCACCTTGTTGAGCACCACGATGCGCCCATGATGTGAGTCACCGCCCAGCGGGTTGACGTAGGTGTTCCACATTTCAAGATCTGACTTGGTGACGCCGGTGTCGGCGGCCAGGACAAAGACCACCGCCTGCGCATTGGGCAGCATGTTAATGGTCAGCTCGGGTTCATTGCCCAGTGCATTGAGCCCCGGGGTATCCAGTATGGTCAGACCTTCTTTTAACAGGGGGTGTGGGAAGCTTATCAGGGCATGGCGCCACATGGGGATTTCCACCATGCCGCTTTCAACCGGGTTGTGCGGATCCTGCAGGCCAAGTCGGGCGGCAATTTCAGCGGGTACCTGCTTGGTTTTAATCACTTCCTGGAAAGATTCTGCCATTTTTTCCGAGGAGTCGGTGTCCAGCTCAACCGTGGTCCAGTTAATGGGATCCAGTTTCAGTTCCTGGATACTTTTGTCATCCAGGCGTGTTTCAATAGGCAGCAGGCGAATATAACTCTTGTCGGCGTTCTGATCGTAAAACAGCTCGGTGGGGCACATGGTGGTACGACCGGCTTCGGAAGGCAGCAGACGACGATCATATTCAGAAAAGAATATCGCGTTAATCAGCTCGGTTTTACCGCGGGCAAATTCGGCAACAAAGGCGATGGTTAACTGGTCAGATTTCAGTGCCTCGATGAGCTCGAAAATACGCAGTTCGACTTCAGCCGAGCTCATGTTGTTGGTTTCCAGCCAGCTCTGGTACTTGCGTACCGCACCGGTCAATTCGTTCTTCCAGCGACCATAGGCCTGCATTTGATCAGTAAAACGGTCTGTTGCCATGGACTTTATCTAACCTGTAACTTATTAATAATTATCGAGTTTTTTAAGTTTATATAGCACAAATGAGCTGGTTGATGAAGATATTGGCCAAGGTGGTCAATTTTCCCCCATCTTTACAGTCAGTTAGCCTTATGTTGTTAACGGCAGTTATACGGGTAATTTTAGTTTTTATATAGTATAGCCGGGTATTTTTTGAGAACCCGGTCTCAATTTTTTTCCGGTATGCAAGCGGGCAGTTGCCTGGGCTGCTTGATACTCAGGGACTTGATGCGGCTGCTATCCCCTTTTAACAAATGGATGTCACTACGCGCCACGCGAAATGTTTTGGCGAGAAATTTGAGCAGGTGCTGGTTGGCCTTGCCGTCGACCGGCGGGGCGGTGATACGGATTTTCAGGTTTTCACCTTGCGGGCCAACAATTTCGTCCTTGCTGGCACGTGGCTGGGTCTGTACATGCAGCAACAGCGTGTCACCTTGCCATTGATAGAAGGGTTTGTTTTTCAACTAAAGTCCCAGTACGGCGCGTGCCGGGTAGGCCAGGTTTCTGCCCCAGTCCAGCAAGGGGTGAATGAACAGCATGATGAACAGGTAGATGAAAATAATGGCAGCCATGGGCGATAAATCCAGCCCGGAAATGGGGGGAATCAGGCGACGTGCGGGGCGCAGTACGGGTTCGGTTAACTGGTGTAACAGTGCGGCCGCCGGGTTATAGGTACCGGGGCTGATCCAGCTGAGAATAGCCTGGATAATAATGGCAAACAGGAACACGTTGACCAGCAAGGACAACAGCTCGGCCACCGCCAGCACAAACAGGCCGCCAATTTCCGGCACCGGGTAACGGGGAAACAGGCTGAGCAGCAGAATTTCAGCAATTTTCAGCGCCAGCAGTAACACCACCGAGGCCATATCCACGCCGGCGACTCCGGGTATGAAGCGGCGCAAAGGTTTGAGAGGCGGGTTGGTGACTTTCACCAGGAACTGGGACAACGGGTTATAAAAGTCAGCACGTACCATTTGCAGCAGCAGTCTTAACATCACCATTAACAGGTAAAGGCCGAACAGGGTCTGAACCAGGAAGACACCGGCATTACTGACATAATTCATAAGAACAATTCCTGTTTATTTGCCCAGTTCATCGGCCAGTTGAGTGGCCCGGTCCCGGGCTGCCATCATGGCCTGGTTAAAAATGCTTTTCAGCTCGGATTCAGCAAACACCCTTAGCGCCTGTTCGGTCGTGCCACCCGGCGAGGTAACACGTTCCCTTAAGGTGGCGGGCGATTCCTCGATTTCCAGCGCCAGCCTGGCGGCGCCAAAAGCGGTCTGGATAGCCAGCAGCCGCGCTGTTTCCTGCTTCAAGCCGAGTTTAACGCCCGCTTCTTCCATGGCTTCCATGACCAGGAACAGGTAAGCCGGGCCACTGCCCGACAAGGCGGTGACCGCATCCATTTGTGATTCATCTTCGACCCACAGGGCCAGTCCCACCGCGCGCAGTATCGATTCCGCGGCCTGTTTTTGTTCATCACTGGTTGACGGGTTGGCGTACAAGGCGGTGGCGCCAGTCTGTACCAGGGCCGGGGTATTGGGCATAGCGCGCACGATAGCCACCTGCTGGCCCAGCCAGTCCTGGATCGAGTCGACGCGGATTCCGGCGGCAACGGTGATGAACATGACATCGGTTTTAGCGGCAATATCCAGGGTGGTGACCACCTCTTTCATTACCTGGGGTTTGACGGACAACATGATGATGGAACAGTTGTCCACCAGTTGCTGGTTGTCGGTACAGGTCTGGATGGCGAAGTCGCTCGCCAGCGCCGCCAGCGTGTCATTATTTTTGTCGGCCGCGTAAATGGACGTGGGTTTAACCCCGCTGCTGATCAGCCCGCCGATCAGGCTGCGCGCCATGTTGCCGCCACCGATGAAACCAATATTTGTATCTAGCATAAGCTTAAACTTACCGGAATCCGATGAGGTCTGACAAGCGATTCAGCCACCTTTAACGGTTTAAACGCTCACCAAAAATTGCCGTGCCAATGCGGACCAGGGTGGCACCCTCGGCAATCGCTGCCTCGAGATCATTAGACATACCCATGGACAAGGTATCGAGCGCGAAGCCCTGTTGCTGGAGCTGTTCAAACAGTTCCCGCACATGACCAAATGACTGGCGCTGTTGTTCAAAATCATGACTTGCCCGGGGGATCGCCATCAGGCCGCGCAGCCTGAGGTGTGCCAGTGGCTGAATCTCGCTCGCCAGCGTCAGCACTTCATCGGGCAAAACGCCGGACTTGCTGGCCTCATTATCGATATTGACCTGCAGGCAGATGGACAACGGTGGCCGGTCAGCCGGGCGTTGTTCGCTGAGGCGGCGGGCAATTTTGAGCCGATCCACGCTATGTACCCAGTCAAAGTGCTCGGCAATCTCGCGGGTTTTGTTGGACTGGATAGGACCGATGAAATGCCACTCGGGCCGGGGCTCCCTCATGGCCTCGATCTTGGGCAGCGCATCCTGCAGGTAGTTTTCGCCAAACGCGTGTTGCCCGGCCTGCTGGGCTTCCAGCAAATCCTCGACCGGGCGGGTTTTACTCACCGCCAGTAATTGCACTGAGCCGGGTTTTCGACCATATTTCAGTTCAGCGCTCCTGATTTGTTCATTGACAGCGGTCAAACGTTGCGCAATCGTCATTTCAGAGAGTTCCATATTGCTAATTTTTTGTGTCAAATGTACTTTAGAAAATCGTGCTAGTTACCGATAACCAACTCTATAGAGAAACTCACAAGAATAATAGCAAGTCATAACCACCCGGGATTTTACACTATGGATATAACTGAACTGCTGGCATTTAGCGTAAAAAATAATGCGTCGGATTTGCACCTGTCTGCAGGTTTGCCTCCCATGATTCGTGTGGATGGTGATGTGCGCCGTATCAATGTTCCACCCCTGGAACATAAAACCGTGCACTCGCTGGTCTATGACATCATGAACGACAAGCAGCGCAAGGATTTTGAAGAATTCTGGGAAACCGACTTTTCCTTCGAGATTCCTGATCTGGCCCGTTTCCGTGTTAATGCCTTCAACCATAACCGCGGTGCCGGCGCGGTATTTCGTACCATTCCCTCAAAAATTTTGACCCTGGAAGAACTCAACGCGCCGTCAGTGTTCAAGGAAATCACCGACGTGCCCCGCGGTATCGTACTGGTGACCGGGCCGACCGGTTCCGGTAAGTCCACCACGCTGGCTGCGATGATGGACTACAAGAACGATAATGAATACGGTCATATCCTGACCATTGAAGACCCCATCGAATTCGTACATGAAAGCAAGAAATGCCTGGTCAACCAGCGTGAAGTACATCGAGACACGCTGGGCTTCTCGGAAGCATTGCGTTCCGCGTTGCGTGAAGATCCGGACATCATCCTGGTGGGTGAGATGCGTGACCTGGAGACCATTCGCCTGGCACTGAGTGCCGCGGAAACCGGCCACCTGGTATTCGGCACCCTGCATACCAGCTCGGCGGCAAAAACCATTGACCGTATCATCGACGTATTCCCGGCCGCGGAAAAAGACATGGTACGTTCCATGTTATCCGAATCACTGCGTGCGGTTATCTCGCAAACCCTGATGAAAAAAATCGGGGGTGGCCGTGTTGCCGCGCATGAAATCATGATTGGTACTCCGGCGATTCGTAACCTGATCCGTGAAGACAAGGTGGCGCAAATGTATTCTGCGATCCAGACCGGCCAGTCAATTGGTATGCAGACCCTGGATCAGAACCTGCAGGACCTGGTGGCACGTGGCGTGGTCAGCAAGCAGGAAGCGCGCATGAAAGCGGCGAATAAGGAACAATTCGACTAAAGTAAAATAAGGTTGGAAAAGCGTATTAACGGGAACATAAGCTATGGATTTTGATGCTTTATTAAAACTAATGGTGCACAAGAATGCATCGGATTTATTCATCACCGCCGGTGTCGCGCCAAGTATGAAAGTCAACGGCAAGATTACCCCGGTGACCCAGGCGACGTTAACACCCAGCCAATCGCGCGAGATCGTCACCAGCGTGATGACGCCGGCGCAGCGTGAAGAGTTTGAAAAGCATAATGAGTGTAACTTTGCGATCTCCGCGTCCGGTATCGGGCGTTTCCGTGTCAGCGCTTTCCAGCAACGTAACCATGCCGGCATGGTGCTGCGTAAAATCGAAGTCAACATCCCGACTTTTGAAGATCTGAACCTGCCACCGATACTGAAAGAACTTTCCATGACCAAGCGTGGCCTGATCATTTTCGTTGGTGCCACCGGTTCCGGTAAGTCCAGCTCGCTGGCGGCAATGATCGGTTTCAGGAATAAAAACAGTACCGGTCATATTATTACCATCGAGGACCCGATCGAATTCATCCACAACCATGCCGGCTGTATCGTGACCCAGCGTGAAGTGGGGCTGGACACCGAAAGTTTCGAAGTGGCCCTGAAGAACACCCTGCGCCAGGCGCCGGATGTGATCCTGATCGGTGAGATCCGTACCCGCGAAACCATGGACCACGCGATCGCGTTTGCGGAAACCGGTCACCTGTGCCTGGCCACCCTGCACGCCAACAACGCCAACCAGGCCATGGACCGTATTATCAACTTCTTCCCGGAAGACCGCCGTGACCAACTGTTGATGGACCTGTCGTTAAACACCAAGGCGTTCATCGCCCAGCAACTGATCCCGACCCCGGACGGCCAGGGGCGCATGCTGGCGGCCGAGATCATGATCAACACGCCGTTGATGTCAGACCTGATTCGCAAGGGTGAAATCCACAAGATGAAAGAGATCATGGCCAAGTCACGCCAGGGTGGTATGCAGACCTTTGACCAGGCACTGTATGACCTCTACAAGACCGGCCAGATCACTTACGAAGATGCCATCAACCACGCGGATTCGGCCAACGAATTGCGCCTGATGATCAAGCTGGGTGAAACCAAGGGTGCCGATGCCGATGCCATGTCGGCATCGCTGGACGGCATCACTATCCAGGAAACCGAAAGCTAGTCCTCACGGCATCTGCCCCTGGAGCCAGTTCAGGGCCTGGGCACGTTCGGGGAAAACTGCCAGGTTCCATACAACCTTGCGGTGCACGTCTTTCAGGGTGTTGGTTGCCATTTCCGAGGCGCGGTTGTAAGCCACCACGGCCATGGCCTTGATCTCCGGTAAAGTCGCAATCTGCTGTTGCGCTTCGAAGGTGTAACTGTATTTGTTGAGCTTGTTAATCAGCAACGAAAACGGGGGTGACAGGTGATCCAGCAGGAAGCGATGGTATTCATTGACCATCGCCATGTCCATCTCGACGCCATCGTTAACAATGACTTCCGCCAGGTGCGCATCCAGCACATGTATTTTGCCAAAACTCAGTTCGTGAATATCCATATTTCAACACCATCCTGATAATCCATTACCGGTAGTTGCTGCACAACAAACCGTATTTCCCAGCTTGAATGATAGTATGCAATCAGCTAACCAGGCATTAGGGCTACTACTTAATTTCAGCTTGTTATTGATAGCGTAATTAACAGCTGGTTTTGCTGTCTGCCAGGTGCATGGACTCATTCAGTTTCTGGATTAAGCCAGCGTCAGGTGGTGGGCAATGACCCATGAAACAAATCTGGATGACATTTTTTCTCACCAGGTATTCGCTTTCATAGGAAACCCGGTAACCCTGTTTTTTTAGATAATCGCCTGTCTCGATCGAATTGACCATGTCAGGCAATTGTATGCTGATGATGTGATAGGCCGGATTTTTATTAGCGACGATCTCCAGCCCTATCTCTGCAAGCTGGTCGGCGAGCTGGTGATACCATTGTTGCTTTTCATGAATATCATTTTCCCAGTCACGTTGATTAACCGCTTCGTCCAGGGCATCAATCGCATTGCTGGAAATGGTAAAGGGCAAGCCATCATTTTGCGCGTAGAGTTCAAGATCAAAGTAGCGCGGTATACTTTCCGGCTTGAGCAAATCATCCCGGTAAAAAACCAGAGACAAGCCCGCCAGGGAAGCCAGGCCCTTGCCGCTGACTGCGGTGGCCAGGTAGATGTCCTGCAGGTTGACCGGTAACGAGCCAATGGCGCTGATGGCATCAACGCATAGTTTTATCTCATGCTGGTTGGCCAACTTGAGTATTTCATCGATATCATTGATGACCCCGGTCGAGGTCTCACACCAGGTGGTCCAGAGCCAGTCTGGTGAGTCGTTTTGTTGCAGGTAATCTTCGACGGCATTGACTTGCGCCGGTGTGCCTTCTTCAAAGTAAATACAATCAAAATCAAGCCCGGCGGATTTGGCATGCAGGGTAAGCCGTTTACTAAATTCACCATTCACCAGGATCAAGCCTTTGCCCGGCAGGGCCTTCAGGTAACTGGCAACGATGTCGTTGGCCAGCGTGCCGGAGCCATGCATGATCTGCACGTGGTTTGCGTTTAACCTGTGACAGAGATTTTTTCTCAGCTGGTTAAAGTTTTCTTTAAATTTTTTCCCTCGATGAGAAACCGCGTCGGCAGTAAACATTTGTTTTACCGGGTCGGCTATGGTGACCGGGCCAGGCAAATAGTTTTTTATTTCCCGGTGAGTATCGGTCCTGATAAATTTAAAATCGCGGAACACCTTGGAGGAGTCCAGCAATTTGCTGGCCGCGCTGTAGTCAATATACATGGGCTGGTAACGGGCACCTTTGCTGCCGACCAACGGCCCGAACGGACTAAAGCCCAGGTGCTTGTAAAGTCGCAATTGCCGTACCGTGCCGGAGATCAGCGCAAGATCGTAGTTATTATCCAGGCAGTAGCGCATGGCGGACTTGAGCAGGCCGGTGAAGATCAGGGTATTGCGGTATTCTTTTTTCACGGCCAATAGTCGGACTTCACACAGGCGTTGCGCTTCAGGCAGGTACTGCTCGATGTTATCGAGCTTGTGATCCAGCGAGAACGGTCGTTGATCACGTAATGCCAGCATGCCAATGACCTGGTCATGGCGCACGCAGATGATATAGGTGTTTTGCTCATGGAACTTGTCGACCAGCATTTTTTTCCGGTTCTGGTCATGCTGGGGAATTTCCTCGACGAAGGTCTGGTAATTCAATTCATGGATCTGCTGGAACTCCCAGTTCTGTGAAGCAATCCTGAATTCCATGATCTGCTCGTTATTCATGCGCCCGCTCCTTGAGTAGTTTTAAATCTTCTTTGATATTGGCTCGGTGTGCCCACAGCACCATCACGCAGCACAGCGCCACGGAAAACAGCAGCGCGACGTCAACCTTCAGGATTAACAGACTGAAGGGCAGCAGGGTGTAGCCCAGTAACCCGCTGCGGGTAAAGCGGCGCGTGAATAAATAAAACAGGCCAAACAATACCCCAATGATCAGCACGAGGTTGAGGTCAATCATGGCAAACGCACCCAGCGAGGTGGCAATACCCTTGCCTCCTTTAAAGCCAAGGAGTACCGGCCAGATATGGCCCGCGGTGACAAATATCGCCACGGGATAAAGATAATTGGGATCGTCAATCAGTAACGAGGCAACATACATTGCCGCCATGCCTTTAACGACGTCGAACAGCAAGGTGAGGACAAAGCCCTTGCGCCCCAGGTAACGCCCGGTATTGCGTGCTCCCAGGCTGCCACTGCCCATCTCGCGCAGGTCACCCTGCTGGGTGAACTTCAACCAGAAGTAACTCAGGCTCAGGTTGCCGATGAGGTAGGCAAGTAAATAGACGAACAGGCCAAGCGTTAAAATATCCATATCACCGCTTTATGTTTGTATTGATGAAGGCAAATCGTTAATACTGTAACAAAAGTATAATACAAAAAGTTTGTTTTTAATGATGGTGTGGAAGCTGATTAAGGACAAAAAATATGTTTAAAGTAAGGTCATTCTCCGCCTTGATTCAATATTAGTATATGGTTGATTAGTGCAATGTATGCCCTGATTTTCATACTTTAGTTGTTTGACATGGCTGAGCGTCATATGGAATAGTGATTCTAAAAATAAGGAAACTTAAGGAACTTCTGATTAATTCAACTTTCGTCATTCCCGCGCAGGCGGGAATCCAGTAAATGCAAAACCCTGGAATCCGGCATTCGCCGGAGTGACAAATTAATAAGAGCGTCCTTAAAATAATAATGATGGATGTCCAGATAAGGAAATCTGGATATGGGGATGTAATAGGGAAGGTTATGAAAATTCTTTTTGCCAAACGCCTGGCCTCGCTGTTATTCGCGATCCATTTACTTTTCATTGTTACCGTCTCGGCCCTGAATGCGGCGCCTGAGCAGGACTATATTGCTCATCTATGGATTTCTGGAAATAAGCAGTTAAGCAAATACACGATTGCTGATAGCAAGCATGCTCTAACCATAAACACCAGCAACAATATCAATGCGTTGGCCCTGGACAACAGGCATGGTTTGGTATGGATTGTCGAAGGCGGAGAACTGGTCAGTTACAATTTTGCAGGTTTGGAAGAATCCAGGGTCAAACTGCCTTTCTTTGTCTACGATCACGACCAGCAAGACGATGAACATGAACGGGAGTATGAGCATGAATACAGTTACGACTACGACTATGAGTATGATGATGAAAAATTGAAAGACATCAATTTAGTCATTCCGCCAGGTAATCAAGGTATCTGGCTGTCGCGCAACAAGAAGCTCATTTTTCTAAACCACCTGGGAGAGACACAGAAAACTTTTGAATTCCATAATGAAATAGAATCATTGAATTTTATAGCAGAAATCAATCAATTATGGGTTGTGACAGAGAATAAGGTAATAGCGGTTGATAGTAATCTGAAAAAAATTGTCAATGCGATATCGTTGCCTTATGACAATGAAATTGAATCTGTTACCTATGAGCCTGTTGCCAAAGTTATTTACCTGGCGAGTGAAAAGTCTCTGTATAAGTATCAACCCAGTACTGGTCTGGCAAAAATTAGAGATTACAGGGGTGAGGTAGAAGAAATAGCGGCAGACGGTAGCGGTGGACTCTGGATAGCAAGAGAAAAAACATTGCTTCACGCAGATGGTGCAGGCATACCTTATTTTGTGATAAGTCCGATCGAAGGGTATGAAAATGAAATCGAAGAAATTATCGCAGATAAAACAACCAATAGCGTCTGGGTTGCCGGTGAAAGGCAATTAGTACAGGTAACAACCGGGGGTACAATCAACAAAAATATCCCAATTTCTATGGAGACAGAGTCAATAGCGCTGTATCGTGATGAAGTACCACCTCAATTACAGGCAATGTCTCCGGCCAATGAAAGTTACACCAACCAGCCATCGCCTGAAATAAGCCTTGCAGCTTCTGATTCTGGCATTGGTTATGACCCTTCAAGTATTTTAATACGTTTAAATAATGAACCACTGGCCTCGTCATGTGTTGAAGAAAACCAGCTAATAAAATGCCAGTTAAGCCAGCCGTTAACCGAAGGCGGGAATGAGTTAGCCATATCTGTTGCAGACTATGAAGGCAATACTTCCGAACCAGTAACCGTCGCGCTCACAATTGATACCATCCCACCTCAAATAACAATTAATTCACCTCTCAATGGTTTTGTTACAAACCAACCGCCACAAATCATTGCCGGCGGCCTGTCTGAAAAAGCGTTGCTATCGATCAATGGTACTGAAGTCCAGGCCGATATTAACAACCAGTTTTCCTATTCCGTATCCCTTACTGAAGGCAATAACCCTTACCTGTTAACCGCTACAGACCTTGCAGGCAACATCTCAGAGTTAAGTTACATCCTGTACCTGGATACTGTTCCACCAGCAGAAGCCCTGCTTGGCCAGGTTGTTATTGGGGATGTAGTCGATGGTGTGGTGAGTATCACCGGGCACGCAGGAGCGGTCGAAGCCAGTAGCTGGGTATCGATTACCAACAGTCGCACGGAAGAAGAAGTCAATCTCCAGGCAGCCGGTGATGGCAGTTTCTCAGCAGCCATTGCCGCCAGCCCGGATGATGAACTGCTGATTAAAGTAATCGACCAGGCAGGCAACACCAGTGGCAATGTGGCTGCGCTTGTGCCTTCAGCATTGAAGATCACAATTCTTTCGCCAATAGATGGCGCAACCATAACTAATAACCAGGTGAATATCGAAGGTGAGTTCAAGGGCCCGGTTAATACGGGTATTGTCATTAATGGCGTGCATGCCGATGTGATGCCAGAAGGCAGGTTTATCGTAAACGCTTTACCACTTGCCACAGGGGATAATGAAATAACCGTTACTGCAACAACACTTTCCGGGCAAACTTCCACAGCGACTATAAACGTAGCGAGTGATGGGGTAATAAAACCGTTTGAATTCAAGCCTGCATCAACGTCGGGTGTGGCACCCTTTACCACGACGTTCGATTTTTCATGGTTTGGCACAGAAACGATCCAGAATATTGAAGTGGACTATGAGGGTGATGGGGTTGTAGATATTTCGACGGTAAATGTTGATGAAACATTCCAGGCAACCTATAACACACCCGGAATTTACAATGTTTCGATGACAATCACCACAACAAGCAATATTTATACAGGTTCTTCAGTTTTACTTGTACTAAATTTGGAAAGCATGGAGGCGATGTACAAGTCTATATGGAACGGGATGAATGATGCCTTGGTTAGCGGGGATTTGAATGTTGCATTGAATTATATGGATGAATTTGGTGAAGAAAAATATGCTCCTGCACTAGAGATATTGTTGCCGCATATGGATGAAATT
>JASFOS010000010.1:0-27867 GCA_050116415.1 Thioalkalispiraceae bacterium | reverse complement strand
ACTTGCTTGATGGCCTGCCGGGAAAGCGCGGTCTGTCCGGCAAGCAGTTCGAGCGCAGAAACATCATCCTGTTGAATATCGATATGAACTTCGAAACGGGCGGCTATTTCAGGCATTATGGTTCCAGGCTGGTTTGAAGATGAAATATAATAAAGATAGTTTAATTAAAAACAGCGATAGCTGCGTGTTTTACCCATTTTCAAAACTGCAATCAAGCCACTCATTGCTGCGAACAAAACCCGCTCGTACATGCTTTCTAGCCCATGGTGGCCTTTAACTTCTTTTTCAGCTTACCTAATGACAAGGTATTTAACACGTCTTGTTTTTCCAGCCAGCCTCGACGCGCCTGGTTAACCCCTTCAGCAAGGTAATCAAAATCACGCACACTATGCGCATCACTGTTAATACTCACCATGACACCCTGCTCTTTTGCCAACTGGCAATGCACATCATCCAGGTCCAGCCGTTGTGGCTGGCTATTCACCTCGAGATAACAGCCACGTTCGGCCGCGGCCTTGATGATACGTGGCAGATCAACCTCGTAGGCTTCACGTTCATTCAACAGGCGGCCACTGGGATGCGCCAGCATGGTGAAATAGCGTGAATCCATGGCGCGTAAAATTCGCCGGGTTTGTTTGCTACGCGACAGGTGAAACTTGCTATGTACGGCCGCCACCACCAGGTCCAGTTCGCGCAGGATACTGTCAGGCAAGTCCAGTTGACCATCCTCAAGAATATCCACCTCGCTGCCTTTGAGAATGGTGATACCTTTCAGGTTTTCATTGAGTTTATCAATCTGTTCCAGTTGTTGATGCAGGCGCTTTTCGTTGAGTCCGTGCGCGATCGTCAGGTGTTGGGAGTGATCAGTAATCGCAATATACTTTAGCCCGCGCTGTTTGGCGGCATTGGCCATTTTCTCGATGGTGTCATGCCCGTCCGTGGCATCACTATGCACATGCAAATCCCCCTGCAAGTCATCATAAGTTATCAACGTGGGTAAGCTATGGTTGCGCGCCGCTTCGATTTCGCCACGGCTTTCTCGTAACTCGGGCGCAATCAAGGGCAAGCCTACGGCCCTGGCCACCGAAGCTTCAGTCTGCCCGGCGATACGTTGTTCGTCTTTAAACACCCCGTATTCGTTGATCTTCAGGCCTTTTTGCTGGGCAATGCGCCGGATCTGAATATTATGCGACTTGCTACCGGTAAAATAGTAGAGCGCCGCACCGTAACTGACCTGTCGCACGACCCGCAGATCGACCTGTAAACCATTGCGAAGATATACCGTAGCCCGGGTGATTCCGCTCGACACCACCTGTTGCACTTCATCGTAAGCGACAAAGGCGTGCATGACCTTGCTGCTTTTTTCTGCCGTGACCAGGATATCGATATCCCCGACCGTCTCCTTGCCGCGCCGATAACTGCCGGCAATGATCACCGCCTTGACGCCGGGTACCGCTTTCAAATACTTCACCAGTGGTTCGGCATATTGGCGTGCCACGTTATGCAGGTAACGTTTTTCTTTTACCGGATGGGTCTGCAGACTTTCGAGGATGCGTTGCTCGGTCTTCTCGCCAAACCCCGCTAACTCGCGCAACCGACCCTGGCGTGCCGCACTTTGCAGTTGTTTCACGTTCTTGATATGCAATTCGTGATAAAGCTGTTTGACCCGCTTGGGCCCCAGCCCTGGGATATGCAAAATATCCTCGAGGCTCGCCGGGACTTCCTTATGTAATTGATCCAGTGCCTTTAAATGCCCCGTACTCAGCATCTCCTGGATCTTGCCGGCCAGATCCTTGCCAATGCCGGGCAACTCGGTCAGGTCTTCACCCTCGGCCAGCATCTCGCCGAGTTCACTGCCCAGGCCACGAATGGTGCGCGCCGCATTGCGATAGGCACGTACCCGGAACGGGTTGGCGCCCTCCACCTCCAGCAAATCTGCAATCTCTTCGAACTTGAGCGCAATCTCTTCGTTGTGTACCGGCATGAGCCAGATATCCTCATTATGATTATCTATTCTATATATAGATAATGCCCGGCATCACGTCGAGCCCGCGGCAACCCGCCAGCCCGTGCCACGGGGATAACCATCTATATTCCATTTGTTCATATCAGCGAATAATATTTCATTATCGTTCAGCCCGCTTTACTGGCAGAATTGCTCACCCGTCAACAAATGACGGCTTCAGGTTTATCGAAGTAGGCCGAAACCTGGCCCTGCTCTCTCGGCCAGGATGCTGAAGACACATATCGATATCACCGAACCAGACCCAACCGTTCCGTCATACTATTATTGATGGTATTCGAGATACGCAAACCAATGAGTGTTGCTGAGGTACTTTAATGCTTAAACTTTTTGCAGAACAATGCAGCCTGTTTTTAATCCGCTTCATGCCCTTTTTACGCTGGTGGCCAATGGTCGACCGCGAAACCCTGCGTGCGGATGTAATTGCCGGCCTGACCGGTGCGGTCATCGTGTTACCCCAGGGCGTGGCCTTTGCCATGATTGCCGGTCTGCCCCCGGTATATGGTCTTTATTCCGCCATGGTGCCACCGGTAATTGCGGCATTGTTTGGTTCGTCTTACCACCTGATTTCCGGGCCCACTACCGCGATCTCCATCGTGGTCTTCGCCACCGTGAGCCAGTTTGCCACGCCGGGTACCCCTGAATATATCCAGCTGGCGCTGACCCTGACCTTGCTGGCCGGCGCCTATCAACTGGGACTGGGACTGGGCCGCATGGGCGCCCTGGTCAACTTCGTTTCGCACTCGGTGGTGGTGGGCTTCACGGCCGGCGCCGCGTTATTGATCGCCACCAGCCAGTTAAAGCATTTCTTTGGCGTCGATATCCCCGCCGGGGAATCCTTTTTACATACCTGGATCGCACTGTTTACTGAAATGGGCAATGCCAACCCTTATGCTACCGCGATTGCTTTCACCAGTTTACTGGTTGGCCTGTTATTTGCGATTTTCAAACCACGCTGGCCCGGGTTACTGTTTGCCATGATCGTCGGCAGTTTGCTGGCCTTTTACCTGGGTGCCGATGCCCATAACATTCGGTTGGTGGGTGAATTACCCCGTAACCTGCCCAGTCCCTCGGTGCCTGATCTTTCCTTCTCCACGATCAAGCAACTGGGGTCCGGCGCCCTGGCGGTGGCCTTGTTGGGCCTGGTAGAGGCGGTATCTATTGCGCGTTCAGTGGCGCTTAAATCAGGCCAACATATTAATGGCAACCAGGAATTCATTGGCCAGGGCCTGGCCAACGTGGTGGGCAGCTTCTTTTCCAGCTACGCATCCTCGGGTTCATTCACTCGCAGCGGCATTAACTATACCGCCGGTGCCCGTACCCCGATGGCTGCACTGTTTGCCGCCCTGTTCCTTGCCCTGATCCTGTTACTGGTGGCCCCGTTGGCGGCCTATTTGCCGATTCCGGCGATGGCCGGCATTCTCTTGATCGTGGCCTGGAAACTGATCGACTTTCATCACATTCACAACATCATCCAGGTCAGTCGTTCCGAAACCCTGATCCTGGCTACCACTTTCTTTGCCACGCTGTTTATCGAACTTGAGTTCGCGATTTACGTGGGCGTGATGTTGTCACTGGTCATGTACCTGATGCGTACCGCGCGTCCCGCGATCACCAGCCTGGTACCAGATCGTGAAGATGAAAAGCAGGCCATGGTCAGTGCCGCGAACTTGCCCGAATGTCCACAACTCAAGATTGCACAGATCGATGGCTCACTGTTCTTCGGTGCCATCGATCATGTGCAAAAAAACCTGCGCGCCTATTCGGAAATGAACCCGGAACAGAAACATTTATTGATCGTCGGCAGTGGTATCAACTTTATCGATATCGCCGGTGCTGAAATGATCTTGCAGGAATCAGCTCGCCGTAAAAAGGAAGGTGGTGGCCTGTACGTGGTCAAGGTCAAGGACCAGGTTTGTAACATCCTGAAAAAAGGCGGTTACCTGCAACGCTTCGGCGCAGAGAACGTGTTTGTTTCCAAGAAAGATGCCATCAGTGCGATCTTCGAAGAACTGGACAAAGATATATGTGCGCAATGCGAACGTCGTGTCTTCAACGAGTGTCAGTCGGTGAAAAAAGCTTAGGATATTCATTTCCGATAAGCCGGGCTCCGGCATCTTGCCGCCTGCCCGGTTAGTTAGCGCTTTCTACTGGCTGGCCATTCAAGGTGATTCATCCTGCGCCTGCACCTGAAGTTCAAAGCCAAGTGCCTCTGCACTATTGCTATCAGCACTGGCCTTGCCGGTTTCACCCAGCGCCTGGTAGGCCTGGCTGCGCAACAAATAGGCTGGCCCCGACAAGGCGTGTTGTTCCATGTTCAACAAGTTGCTACAG
Source organism: Thioalkalispiraceae bacterium (assembly GCA_050116415.1). Taxonomy (GTDB): domain Bacteria; phylum Pseudomonadota; class Gammaproteobacteria; order UBA6429; family Thiohalophilaceae; genus JARRJY01. The sequence continues at coordinate 23,510 of JASFOS010000010.1, read as the reverse complement.
GCATCAATTGCCTGTCTGAAACGTTGTGCACTGACATAGGTACTGCATAGATTAAAAACCAGGCCCGGCCTGCCAGGCGCCAATTCAACGGCCTGCTCCAGCAAGGGAATTCCCTGTTGATAATCTTTCTGCATACATAGGGTACTGCCCAACGCATGATTGGTTTGCCACAATTGCGGACGTTGCCGGTGGGCCCTGACAGCATACAGGTGCGCCAGCTGAAGATTACCAAGTGCAACCTGGTTTTCAACCATGACGCTGAATAACAAGGGATCCTGTTTGCATTGTTGCAAGGCTTTGAACAAGGCGTCTTCAAGCTCATGCATTCTATACTGGAACTCTGACGAGTCATGCCTGGTCGTGGACAGTATTTCGCTGTGCTGGTTTGACAGTTGTTGATATAAATCCAGGCATGGCATGCTCTCCGCCCTGCTCGTATCTGCAAAACACAGCATCAACAGGCCAAGCAATACCATGTTGTAAAATACATGGTGTTTACCAGCTTGCTTTCGTTCAGGGTAGCCAGAAAAACGTCCACGCCTATCCATCAACTACAGCCACTATCCCGCATCAGAAACTATTCTTGTCATCAAGGAGCACATGTGAGACAAGACGATAATCAAATATCATCTCCAGAATGACCGTTAAACCAGGTGTTCATCAAACTGGCGATGCCTATGCTGCTGTTGGAGCTTGTCACGGTAGTAACGGGTTAGCTCCAGGAAGCGCGGGGTAAGTCCAACATCCTCGAAAATGGGATCACCAAATTCATCTTCACCTATTTTGTTGTCGCCCGGTTGATAGGGCAAGGCCTCTTCCAGTTCATCAAGCGCGGCGGTTAACAGGTCCAGTACTAACTGTTCCTGGGTCCGTCCCGGATACATATCGGTCAACGCAAGCAGGCGTGCACTGATTTCCAGTGGTATTTTCAGGCTCAGGTCAAGAACAGGTTCCTCAGCATGATAGCTGCTGGCCCATTCCCCGGTTAATTCTTTAACGTGCATGACGCCTCCTGAAAGATAGACAACGGTTAACCATTCCAGCTTGATCAAAGTGTAGTCATTGTTGGTGATTTATTCGAGCAAATGTATTTTCTCCGCCAACAGATGGGGCACACAAAACCACACAAAGAACGTAGCATTAACCGGCAATGCCTGGACAAAGTCACTTATCCCGCTCTAGCTTGGCAGCTTGCCGGCAGACCTGGTCCACCTTTTTCAACAGTGTTGGAATCCGTGTCTTGCCATGCATTTTCAGAATATGTGCTTTTGCTTCTGAAATTGGCATGCCAACCGCGGTGACATAGAGGGGACGTTGGCTTTTACCACGAAACAGCTCGTTTTCCCGGGGGGTGTCTGCATAGCGCGTTTTGGCGACCCCGATGACCGGGACGGATTTTCCAAGACTTTCGTATAAATACATTCCCAACCCGGGTTTAGCTTGCGCCCCCAGGGTGACGTAGCCATCGACAATGATCGCGTCAAGTGGCGTGGCTATCTCTTCAAGCAAGGCAAGAAGACACGGCAATTCACGTCTGAAGAACAACCCTGGCTGGTAAGGTGCCACTTGCGCCAGCTGCTTGGTGATGACACGTACAATGGCATCGTTCGCCCATTCCGCAAAGAGTATTCCTGCTACCGTCGCCGTATCTTGCTGGCCGTAATGAACGTCTAGCGCAAGTATCAAATTTTATTCTTTCCTCCAGTTAACAGCCGCCTCACTGTCCAGTCAGGGTTATGCCACAGGTTTAACGCTGTAATTCACTATCACGGTAGTGGGGATCGGTCCAGCAGCGGGGCAAGCGCTCACCAGACAGGAAAACCAGTTCCTGCTTTTGAAACTTTTCCGCATCCTGTTGTTCCTCACCTTCCTGGTAACGGCCGATGACCTCACCAAGGTTCGGGTTTATCAAGTCAACCAGGCCCAGAACCTCAACCATATGATCGCTGTCCTTCTTCTTTAGTAACATGACAAGTTCCTTCGGTATCTCGAATAATAAGGTGATTAGAGGGTATTGCTAATTCGTAATTATAGCCCTTGCTATCGAATTAATTGGTTTGCATGCCTGACTGGTACTTGCCAGAGGATGAAAAAACCGTGCAGGCCATAAATCACAACGACCTGATCATTGATGTGCCTTTATTTGATTTCCAGGTAAGGAGTGTCAGACACCTTAACCGCTACAGTTGACTTACCTTGTCCAAAATTTGCTGCGCATGACCTTCCGCGGTGACGCCATAGTTCACATCGGCCAGCATCCCCTGCTTGTCTATCACGAAGGTGGAACGCACGATCCCCATCTTCTTGACGCCCGCCTTCTCTTTTTCCTGCCATACCCCGTAAGCTTCGCATAGCTCACCCTGGGTATCGGCCAACAAGTCTACCTTGAGTCCATATTTATCGATAAACGCCTGGTGGCTTTCACACGAATCCTTGCTGACACCAATAACCACGGTGTCCAGCCTGGCAAACTCGCTGGCCAGCTCGGTGAACTGGTTGGCCTCGATAGTACAGCCGGGCGTGTCATCTTTAGGGTAGAAATACAACACCACGTTCTTGCTGCCTTTAAAATCAGACAAGCTGACAGGTTGATTATCCTGGTTGAGTGCCTTGAATGCTGGTGCGGACTGGTTTTTCTCAAGCATCGTGTTTGCCTTTGTATTTAGGGGTTCGAAAAAATAAATGCTGGCGAGAAGGTCGAGCAAGACAACACGTTACTCAATGTACCCGAGCCAATCAAGATACAGCCTGTGTGGTTATTCCGGCCGACTCTCCTGGTGGCTTAAAAAACGGCCGGGCTTTACTGAAAATCAATACTGATGCGGTCTGCCGCAATGGGACGGAACTGTTCATTGGCAAAAGCCTGGTGCGCAGGGTGGTCCCGGTAGCTTTCGATGACCTTTTCATGCACGAACTCGATCAACCAGCAATACCGGAACTGGGCTTCATGCTGGACAGCGGTACCGGTTATCACACGACGCACCCCGGGTATTTTGCTTAAAACCGCTTCCCCTTCTCGCATCATCTTGTCAACCTCGCTATGAGGATCGACGTTGTAAATGATCACATGCTGCACCGGCTGCCACGCTGTGGAGTGTGCCAGTACCTCATCGGCCTGGCCGGCCGAGCCCCAGTTGATCATGCAGCGTTCCACCTCGGCACGGATCGCATCTTGAATACCGTGTACGATGCCGGTATAGCCGCTGCGCTCATTGGCCGCGACATTATCTCGCATGCTCGCACCGGCGGCATCGGCCAGCGCCGTGTAGTAATTAATCTTGGCAACGCCGTTGGCGATTAGCTTGCGGAATTGTTCATCGGAGAGGCCGGTACCACCATGGATGACCAGAGGGATCTGCAAAGCCTGGTTGATGCGCTCGAGGCGTTCAAAATCCAGGTGTGGTTCACCCTGCATGCGGCCGTGTACGGTACCAATCGACACGGCCAGCAAATCAACCCCGGTTTGTTCAACATAGGTTGTGGCCTCATCCACCGAGGTGTAGATCACATCACCCGGGTGTTTTTCGGCATCTTCCCCTTCCACCCCGGCCACGTAGCCCAGTTCACCTTCGACCGGTACTCCACAGGCGTGGGCCATGTTAACGACCTTGCGTGTTGTCGCCACGTTATCGTCAAATGACTGGTGGGAAGCATCCACCATCACCCCGTTACAACCGAGGTTAATGGCAGCGACTGCCGATTCATAGGAAGCCCCGTGATCCAGGTGAATGGCAACCGGCACGCTGGCCCGTTTGGCCGCCTGTTCGGCAGCGGCCATCGCCAGCTCAAAGTCGTAATACTCGAAGTGTGACTCGGCGAGGGACAGGATTACCGGTGATCGCTGGGCTTCCGCCGCCGCCATGATCGCCTCGAGAAAATCCAGGCTCACCAGATCAAAGCCGCCGACCGCATAACCGTTGTGGTAAGCATGATTCAACATATCACGCATATTCACCAAGGGCATGATTAACCTCCTGCTGTTTCACTCGCAACATTCAATATCCAGCCAATCTCAAAGAATAGGCAGATTTGTACATAAGGAATAGTAGATTATTTTTATGGTAACCATAATTTCATACTTATATATCAACTGGACGACCACAGGCCCTGGCCAGCCTGCTTTTCTTCACCCCGAGGGTCTAAAAAAATCAGCCTTCACTGGTGCCACGTCTATCCAGAATTTTATTGATCGATATCATGGCTAAAGCCAGGGTTGTCTGCTAAAAATTACATTCAGGTTGTGGTGCGTGATGTAGCCATAACAAAAACCATGCTGCTAAACGCGTTTCGCCCAGCCACTGCCTTTGGTAACCAGCGAGGCCACTTCATGTCGTTCGAATCAACCTCAACAGATATAACACCAATATCGCTAACCGGGATGGCCTGACAAAAAACTGGTTCCTACTTCACCACAAGCGATTGATTAGCGGAGGAAATAGCACATGAAAGTTCAAGACATCATGAGCCACAAGGTTGAATCGATCCTGCCCTCGGCGACGCTCCGGCGTGCAGCGCAGAAAATGGATCTCCTCAACATCGGTTCACTACCAATTATGTCCAGGGAAGGTAACTTGCTCGGCATAATTACCGATCGGGATATCGGTTGTTTTGCCGTCGCCATGGGCCATGACCCCAACCGTACAGAGGTCCAAAAAGTCATGACCCGCGATGTGTTCAGCTGTTTGGCCGATCAGGAACTCAGTGAGGCCGCCCAGCTCATGGAACAGCACCATATCCGGCGACTGGCCGTTCTCAATAGCGACAAGCAGGTGGTGGGCTTTTTATCAGTCGATGACCTGGCGCATGGTTCGCATGATCTTGCCGGCGCAGTCCTTGAAGCGGCCACCCCCCTCCACTAAGCAAGAGGTGATCACATGAAAATTCAGGAACTCATGAAACACAAAGTGGAAACCATCTCGGCCGATACCAGTACCCGGGATGCGGCTATCAAAATGCATGACCTGCATATCGGTTCGCTGTTAGTGGTGAATGAGAACAATGAACTGCAGGGCATCATTACCGACCGGGATATCTGCTGCAAGGTCGTGGCCAGGGGACGTGATGAAGCCTGGACCAAGGTTCACGAGGTGATGCATAAAGATGTGGTGACCTGTTTTGATGACCAGGATATCAATGATGCGGCTTCACTCATGGCAAGCCAGCATATTCGCCGCCTTGCCATATTAAATCGTAACAATAGCATGAGCGGTTTCCTGTCGGTGGATGACCTGGCACACGTTGACCATGATCTTGCCGGAACCGTACTGGAAGCATCGATCCCTGCGGATTAAGTAAACACATGGGGTCAGGGAGTCGTTAACCCCCTGCTTCCACTGTATCCAGTTGTTCGAGCATCGCAACGGCATCATCAAGGCTACGCGAAAAATGTACGCCGTACATGGTATGCACGCCGGCTTTACGCAACTTGAGAATCAGTCGCGGCTCCAGGTTATTGATGACCAGGTTGACCTTGCGCTTCTGAAAATCCTGGACAATGGTTTCCATGGCTATGATTGCACTCATATCCAGGATCGATACCTTGCCCATATCAAGGATCACCGTGTTTACCGAGCTCGCCATACCGGCCACACCACGCAATGCCTTTTGTGCAGAACCGAAAAACAACGGGCCGTTAATCGCATACACCGCAACCCCTTCCGGTAATCTGCTGTCCTGTTCTTCTTCCCGGTCGCCGCCTGCCGGCACCACCTCAGCAAGGTCGATACTTCTGCGGATAAACAGCATGGCAGCCAGCCCCATCCCGATCGCCACGGCAATGGTCATATCGAAAATGATGGTTAACAGGAAACAGGTCAGCAGGGTGATCACATCCGCACGCGGCGCCACCTTGACGGTACGCACAAAATGGCGTGCTTCACTCATGTTCCAGGCTACCACCAGCAACAAGGCCGCCATCGCCGCCATCGGGATGAACGCTAGCAAGGGGGCCAGGCTCAGGATGGCGAACAGGATAAACACGCTGTGTATCACCGAGGACAGCGGCGAAGTGCCACCGGCGCGGACATTGGCGGCGGTGCGCGCCATTGCCGCGGTGGCAGGAATACCACCGAAAAATGGCACCAGCAGATTACCAATCCCCTGGCCAATCAGTTCATCGTTGGGATTGTGTTTCTTGCCCGACATGCCATCGGCGACCACGGCACATAACAGCGACTCCAGCGCTCCCAGCACCGCAATGGTCACTGCCGGGCCCAGTAATTCGCGCACCAGTTCAAATGACATACCCAGTGGCGCACCTTGTGGTCCCGGCTGCTGCCATGGCGGGGTGAAGCCCGGCAAGATGGCGGGAATACCGCTGCCAGTACCGGTTGCCGTTTGGTATGAGAAGCGTGAGCCAATGGTGGCGACTGAAAAATCGTTACTGATTTGATGTAACAACCAGGCCACCAATGAACCGACCAGCAGCGCCACCAGGTGACCGGGAAGGCGAATTTTCAGGCGCGGCCAAACCAGCAACACCGCGAGGGTCAAGGCCCCGATCAACGTTTCGCTCCAGTTAATCCCGGGCAATGCAAGAAACAAGTTGAGTAACTTTTCCATGAAGTGACCATCGAGCGTGTTCACATCCAGGCCGAAGAAATCCTTGATTTGCAAACCCGCGATCACCACGCCAATACCGGCGGTGAATCCCACTACCACCGGGTATGGCACCACCTCGATCAACCTGCCGAGGCGCAAAAAACCCATCAGGATCAAAATCACCCCGGCCATGAAACCGCTCAGTAACAAGCCACCCAGGCCATATTGCTGAACGATGGGCAACAACACCACCACGAATGCCGCGGTGGGCCCGGAAATATTGACCTTCGAGCCCCCGCTCAAGGCGATGATCGCCCCGGCAATCATCGCGGTATACAAGCCATGTTGTGGCGGTACGCCACTGGCAATCGCCAGCGCCATGGATAACGGCAAAGCAATAATGCCAACTGTTATACCGGAAAGGATATTGGCACGCACACTTTTGGCCGTGCACTCATATTTAATGGAATGGATTACGGCAGAGAACATAGCACCTCGGCATCGGGTTGGAGCAAACGGGAAGCACGAATACCGGTTTTACTCATCACGCTGACCAAACAACAGTTCAATATAATTTTTGTGTTGCGCCACCTGCTCGGCAAGGGTATCGCTTTTTTGGTAAAGCTTGGCCATGATCACGCCACCTTCAAACAAGGCCAGCAAATTGTCGTATAACTGCATGGCGGTGACCGGTAATTTGGGGGCTTGCTTATCAAGCGCCTGCTGGAGTTTGTCGCCGAGCACCCGTTGCCATTCCTTAAACCCGTTGATCACGGCATGCTGGGTGTCGGGCGTAAACATCTCCAGCTGGTAGAGGTAGCTTGCCACCAGGCAGCCAGGTGGTGGCTCGCTCAGGCCGCGCAAGGTTTCCTCGAGCAGGCCGACAAAAATCAGGTATTGCTGCAGCGGATCATGGCTGAGTTTCTCCGCCCGTCCCATCAGGTCATGCAGCAAGGCATCATCCATTTGCACGTAACGCTCCAGCAACGCCTGGGCCAGGGCATTCTTGGATTTGAAGTGGTAAAAAAATGCACCCTTGGTGATTCCGGCTGCGTCAATCAACTGGTCAACCGACATGCCCCCAAAGCCATGCTCCAGCAATAAGTGCTGGGCCACATCCAGGATCTTCTCTTTGGTTGCTCTACCATCACGCGGCATGGCGCTCTCCCTTATAAATAGCTGGCCTGAGTTTAGCGCAAAAAGACCATCTAGTATATATACCTGCCATGAGACACCCCACCCCTGTCTTTTTAATTATGATTTTATTCTATTTTTCATATATATACAGGTTTTTTTCAAAACATACCAAATAGTCTTGACATCTTTCCACTTCGATCCTATTATTTTTATACTGACCAGTCGGTATGTTTTACCAAAAATAAATTGAAGACAAGGAGAGAAATCATGTGCCTCAACCACCAACTCGCCCAGTTTTACCACCACAAGGCCGATGTCTTTGCCGAGCGGCTGGTCAATGCCCTGAATGAAGGAGCGCTTTGCATCATGTTATCCATTGGTCATCGCACCGGTTTGTTTGACCACATGGACGGCCAGGCCCCCATGACCAGTACCGCGCTGGCCAAACAGGCCGGCCTCAATGAACGTTATGTCCGTGAGTGGCTTAACATGCTGGTCGTCAGCAATATCATCGAATATGAGCCCGGCGACAAAACCTACTATCTGCCGCATGAACATGCCGCCTGGTTATCGCGCAATGCCCCTGAAGGTAATATCTCGGTATTTGCCCAGTACATCCCCATGATGGGAACGGTTGAAGATGACATCGTTGACTGTTTTAAAAACGGTGGTGGCGTGCCGTATGAAAAATTTTCTCGCTTCCATGAAATCATGGCCGAAGACAGTGGCCAGACCGTGCTCGCCTCATTGCAGGAGCACATCCTGCCGCTGGTGCCCGGCCTGGTACAAAAACTGCAAAACGGCATCAAGGTACTGGATGTGGGTTGTGGTCGTGGCCGCGCACTGAACTTGCTGGCCGAACTATACCCTCACAGTCAGTTTGTCGGTGTCGACTTGTCATCGGAGGCGATTGAATACGCCACCCACGAAGCCAAAACCAGAGACCTGCATAATGTTAAATTCATTACCCAGGATGTATCCGACTTTGACCAAGGCAACACCGAAAAACAATTCGACCTGATTACCACGTTTGACGCGGTCCACGACCAGGCCAGGCCGTTAAATGTTCTCAAGGGTATTCACAAGGCTTTAAAAGATGATGGTGTCTACCTGATGCAGGATATCCATGGTTCAAGTGAAGTACAGAATAACCTTGAACACCCGGTCGCCCCGCTGCTTTACAGTATTTCAACCACACACTGCATGACCGTGTCGCTGGCACAAGGTGGTGAAGGACTGGGTACCATGTGGGGCCAGGAAAAAGCCAGGGAATTATTAACTGCAGCCGGTTTCAGTCAAATCAACATTCACCAGCTTGAACATGATTTTCAAAATGACTATTACGTCATTAAGAAATAGTGTTTATTACTTCAGTACAAAAGGGACAGCTTGCAAAGCAAGCTGTCCCTGGGTTACTTGCCACGGGTCATTTTGAGCAAGGTGCGGTCATGCATCACGAAATGGTGATAAAGAGCTTCCGCGGCATGGCCAAGAACCAGGATCCATACCAGCCAGGCACCCATGATCTTCTTGTGAAAGAAGTCGACGGGTTCTTCGAACTCCTTGAAGCTCAGGCCCAGGTAGTCCCATACCAGCACGTTGAACAGCCAGCTATCCTCGAACTTCGGCAGCTGGAACAGGTAAAAATACTCGGTGGCAATGCCTGTACCGAGGTAACCACTCAACGGCATCAGGATCATCACCGTGTACAAGCCATAATGGACGGTATGCGCAAGCAGCTGTTGCCAACGTGGCGCCGGTTCCATCTCCGGTTGTATATTGAGGTAGCGCCAGATAATGCGCAGGATAACGATCACCCCGATGCTGATCCCCGCCGACAGGTGAAGCTGTAACGCGACAAGGTTCTCCGCGGTCTGTTTCTCGGTAAACCAGTGCCGGTAATAAACCGCACAATAGGCCAGCAAGAACAACAAGGCGGTAGCCCAATGCAACCAACGGGCAATGCGCCCATAATTCTGCCTGGTATTTTTATTCTTCATCTCAGTGCAGCATTTTCTCCACTCTTTGACTAGTGTAGCTTTTTTTAACAAAAAAGCGTGATTTTCAGCTTGGTTTCAGCTTGGCGCCTTACCCTGTCGGCAGTTTTTAGCACCACAGGGGTAATACCGATGCAAACAAACAATATGGTCAAGGTATGGGATCCGTTAGTCCGATTTTTTCACTGGTCACTGGTCATTGCCTTTTTCACTGCCTATCTCAGCGAAGATGACTTCCTGACGCTGCATACTTATGCAGGCTATACCGTGCTGGGCTTGATCCTGTTCCGCATCATCTGGGGCATAATCGGCACGCGCCATGCACGCTTCAGTAACTTCGTTACCCGTCCGCGTATCGCCTGGCAATATCTTAAGGATACCTTGCTGCTCCGCGCCAAACGTTATCTGGGGCATAACCCGGCCGGGGCGGCGATGATCGTGCTGCTGTTGTTCAGCCTGTTAATCACGACCCTGAGTGGTATTGCCACTTACGGCGCGATAGAAAGTGCCGGCCCTCTGGGTAGCTGGTTGGCCAATATTGGTGAACGAGGTGAAGACCTGCTTGAAGAAGTCCACGAGTTTTTTGCCAACTTTACTATCCTGCTGGTGGCAATCCACGTGGGTGGCGTGATTATCGAAAGCCTGCTACATCGCGAAAACCTGGTCAGGTCCATGGTTCATGGTTACAAGGCCGCTGAGCCACACAGCCCATCAGAATAAGGAGACCATGATGTTTTCAGTAAAACAGCTAATAGTTGCCAGCATCGCGATTGTTGCAAGTTCCAGTGTGCTTGCCACGAGTGCCATCGAACCCCTGTTGCAGGAATATCGCCAGCAGGGTGCAGGCAGCGCCAGTGCCGAATCGGGCAAAAAATTATGGAACCAGAAATTTATCTCAGCCAAAACCGGCCAGCCAAGAAGTTGCGCAACCTGCCATACCAGTAACGTAAAGCAGTTTGGTAAACACGCTACTACTGGCAAGGAAATTAAACCACTGGCACCCTCGGTGATGAGCAAACGCCTCACCAACCCGAAAAAGATCCGTAAGTGGTTCAGGCGGAACTGCACCTGGACACTGGGGCGCGAATGTAACGCCCAGGAAAAAGCCAACGTGCTGATGTATTTGAATGATCAGTAATCTGAACAGGAGTAACGCCATGAACATCATTCGTCATAAATACCTTTACCTGCTTGTCCCTTTACTGGGTATCGCAGTTGCAAAGGCCGAGGTACCAGTAAGCAACGACATCAAAGCAACGCTCTATACAGAAGAATGCGCCAGTTGCCACATGGCATATCCTGCCTGGCTGCTACCTGCACGATCCTGGCACAAAATCATGGCTAACCTGGACAGTCACTTTGGAGATAATGCTTCACTCGACCCGGATAGCCTGAAAACGCTAACCCAGTACTTGCTGGACAACAGTGCGGATAACCATGCCTCACGGCTTGCCAAAAAGCTACAACGCAAGGTACCCAGGAGCAACACACCGATGCGTATCTCCGAGTTGCCCTATATCAGGCACGAACATGACGAGATACCGTCGCGCTACATCAAGCATAACCCCAGGGTGAAAAGCCTCAGTAATTGTGCCGCTTGTCACCAGGGAGCTGAACAGGGCTCGTTTAATGAACACCGGGTAAGCATTCCAGGCTATGGCCGCTGGGACGATTAGGTTATAGTGTAATGATGAAACTTCTGTACCAAACGCTTGCCTGGCTCAGCCTGTCCACGAGCCTGTTCATGAGCAGCAACCTGGCACTGGCTGATAGTGATCATGAAATGGCAAGACAGCTGCGTGAAGCCGGTGATATTTTACCGCTGGAAACCATTCTGCAAAAGTTAAAAGCCACTTATCCGGGTAAAGTGCTGGAAGTCGAGCTGGAAAAAGAACATGACAAGATAATTTATGAAATCGAACTGTTGGATAATGAGGGTAAAGTCCGAGAAATCGAGATCGACGCAAAGACTGGCGAACAACGGTTAAAAAAAGAGGATGATTGAGATTGCGACTGCTGCTGGTTGAAGATGATGCAACGCTGGTACAAACACTAAAAAAGGACCTGCATCAGGCGGGCTATGCCGTGGACGTTACCGACAACGGCGTGGAGGCCGAATACCTTGGCAAGGAAAACATTTACGATATCATCATACTTGACCTCGGGTTACCCGGGCGCCGAGGGCTTGAAGTCCTGCAAAACTGGCGCGACACCGGCAACACTACTCCGGTCATTATCTTGACTGCACGGGATGCCTGGCACGAACGCGTCGACGGTTTCAAGGCAGGTGCTGATGACTATCTTGGCAAGCCCTTTCATATCGAAGAACTCCTGGCACGTCTCACCGCGCTGCTACACCGTAGCCAGCAGAAACCCGGTGGAACGTTGCAAGCTGATGGCCTGGTCCTGGATGAACAACGCCAGACCCTGACTACCGCTGATGGAGAGCACTATGTTTTAACAGGCACCGAGTTTCGCATGTTACGCTATTTTTTATTACACCCGGATCGTATCTTGTCCAAGTCCACCTTGATGGAGCATGTCTATGAACTGGATGCCGACAAGGACAGTAACGTCATCGAGGTGTACGTAAAACGGCTTCGTGAAAAAATTGGCAAGCACCGGATCATCACCCGACGCGGACAGGGTTATCTATTTAAAGGGAAACCGTGATGCCTTCGCTTAAGTTCCGTCTTGGCCTGGGTTTGCTGATCAGTCTGTTACTGGCTTTCGTGGTACTGTGGACACTGGTAAGCCATGCCAGCCGTTACCTGGCAGAAGAATACATAGCCACCCGTCTTGAACATGACAGCGAATCATTATTAACTGCACTTAATCTCGAGTCGAATGGTAATATCAGTATTGATAGCTCGCGTATCAATGCAATCTACTCGCGCCCCTTTTCCGGCCACTATTACAAAGTTATTACTGCAAGTTCTTCGCTGCGTTCACGCTCACTCTGGGACCAGGACATCGAAATAAAACCCTTGACTGCCGGCCAGCAACATCGTGTCCATATTAAAGGCCCGCAACAACAGCCGCTGTTGATGACCATCAGTTCATTCAACAAATCAGGTCAGCTCATTACCATTGCCACGGCAGAAGACCTGTCAGCGGTTGATGCGCAACTGGCGCAGTTGCAGGTTTATTTCATCGTTGTGGTTGGACTGTTCCTGCTGGCACTGGTATCCCTGCAAGTATGGATATTACATGGCGGCTTGAAACCTCTGGAAAAAACCCGAAATGAACTTCATGCTTTGTCACAGGGAAAGCTGGCCCAACTTGACAAGCACGTTCCCACGGAAATTTCTCCGCTGGTAGAGGAGATTAATCATTTGCTCAATGTGCTGGATAAACGGCTGTCACGCTCACGTAATTCGCTGGGAGACCTCGCGCATGCCCTGAAAAAACCCCTGACGGTACTGAAGCAACTGGCGAACAATGAAACCATAAGCCACAACCCGGAATTACAACAATCCATAAAACTACAACTTGAAATCATACAACAGCATGTTACCCGCATCCTGCAACGCGCACGTCTTGCTGGCGAAGGCCCGGCTGGCAGCCTGTTCAATGCCAGTGAGGACATCCCCCCCTTACTGGCTACCCTGAAAAGTATTTACCACGATAAAGAACTGCAATTCGAAACAGATGTCCCGGCTGATCTTTTTATTGCTGCCGATCGTGAAGACATGCTGGAGCTGATTGGCAACCTGCTGGATAATGCCTGCAAGTGGGCTTCGCACAAGGTACGCATCGCAATACATCAAAACCATCATACACAAATTGATATCGAGGATGATGGTCCCAGCGTAGCAATAAGCCAGCTGCCTAATCTGACACAAAGAGGGTTACGGCTTGACGAAAAGACTGACGGGCATGGACTGGGGCTTTCGATTGTAAATGAAATTGTTACCAGCATCGGTGGAGAATTAAAATTCCAGCCATCAGAAAAACTGGGGGGACTGCATGTGCGAATAATGCTTCTCAGGAATGGAAGCTAATAGCACCATAAAAAGCAGGCGCTCGCACCTGGATAGCAGGACAAAATTTTACTGGCGTAATTTAAACAACTATGTTCACATACTATTAATTGTTAGCCGATTTCAGTAATACTTTATGAACACTAACCAACCGACTCTCCAGGAAAGTATTTCCCGTCAACGCGATCTTCTTACACGGATGCTCTCTGATCCGCTAAAAAGAGCTGCGCAATCATGTAGTAGAGTATGGGGTGATCGCGAAAAGCTTAACCAGGCGCTCACAGAAGTATTACAGACCATGCCTTATTGTAAATACCTCTATGCCCTTGACATTAATGCCGTACAAATAAGTGACAATATTAGTCAAGAAGGTCTGCTGACAAAACACTATGGTCGCGATCGTTCACAGCGCCCCTATATGACTGAAGTTATGCCAAGCTCTGATTTCGTTTTATCGGCGGCTTATATCAGTTTACGCGCCAAGCGTCCTTCACTGACCGCGGTGCAAATTGTGCGTGACGAGCATGATTCTGCTCTTGGTTTCATCGGCGCGGACTTCGACTTGCGCAGCCTGCCATTAACGCGCGACTTATACGAGGAACCCCGGCAGTGGACACAGATAAAAGGTGATCCATCAATCCGTGGCAATGTTTTTTCACAAACCCGGATTGATAGCGAAATGGATCGGCATATTGATACGGTCCTGGGTGTCATTGAGGAGTTGATTGTTGATCATGGCGTGTTTCATGCCAAGTTACACTTTTCCAGCAACCGGGCAGTGATCTGGCACTATGATGATCCTTACCGCTACCGCTTACTAAGTATCGATGCACTCACCGATCCTAATATTTGCCTGGCTTATCCAAACATGAACTACCCGGAAAACGCCACCATCCCAAAAAGTAAGGTGCGCCCGATACTGGATAGCCTGCACCAGCTACGGTACATGGACGACACTTTATACCTGCGTGCCGGGGCACTCAATATCTTCAACGGTATTATCAGTCTCACTTTCTCGTGTGATGGCTCACACTATATCCCTTACGACGAGTTTTTGAACAAGGAGCATGCCTTCTGGAGCAGCGGCGCCAAAAGCTAGTCAAGCATGCGCGTGTTTATAATGCTCGAACTTCTCAGTTATCAGAAACAGCACCATCCACCGATTGCATCCATTCCCTGAACTGCTTGCGTTCCTGCTCGTTGGCCATCAGCCACCAGAATTTCAGGCGCTTGACGGCATCTTCCTGTGCAGCGGTCTGCGCATTGATATCAGCCGGTACCACGCCAGCCGTCCCGGCAACTGTTGCGCCTGGCTGCACGGTTTGAGTGTCCGTCATGGCGCGGTATTCGACCGGCCGGGTGATCCGGAACGCATCCAGTTCCGCGGTTGAACGCGAGGCAACCAGGCGACCGGTTTCTTTTTCAACCAGCTTCGCCTTGAAATCAAGGGCCATTTCAAAGGCCTCTTCCTGACCGTTTGGAATAGCATATGTCAGTTCGTAATGTTTGCCGGCGAAAAAACGGGTTTCCACACCCACCACGTCGGATTTCACCAGCATGCCGCTGACATTGTCTCCCCAGGCCAGCTCGTACTTGAAATCGATGCGATGGACACCCGGCAGCAGGACTATTTCGTAAAAGCCCTCTTCGATGGACGGCACCTTGATTTTCTTGCCATCAATCTTCTTTACCGATACCGGGCCGGGTACGCGTAAGCGGGCGGTTTCACTGGCAGGGCGGGCTGGTCCCTCGTAAACATGAACCGGGCCACTGACCGTGCTACAGGCCTGTAAGGCCGATAATGCAATCAAAAATAAAAGCGTATACTGAATCTTCACTGTCCTGTCCTTGCAAACCCGTTGCGTTTCAATACCTGTTGCTGCTGCCATTATAAGCCACACAATTACAGATACAATTTTTCCTTGCAATGACTTTTTGCCATCTGGCCACACTATGCGCTAGGCTGTTTTTAACAGGCTATCAGATTCAATGGAGAAATTATGGTTACCTATCTTTACTGGTCATTCGTGATTGCACTTGCAACCGCCGCGCTCTATGGCTTTGGCTACAAGCTGAAAGAGTGGAAACCGGCGCTCATCAGTGCCGCCGTGGTGCTGATCATCGGCCTGTTTGCCTATTACTTCCACTTCCAGCAAATTTTCGTCAAGCGCTACGGCGGGGTAATGACGGTCAGCGTTCCACAAGGCCAGTTGCATATCGCTGCCACCTGGAAAGACGATAACCTCTGGATCGAGAATTTTGATCCCGCCACCAACACCTGCCACTTCCGGGAATATTCGCGTGGCAACCTGTTACAGGGCAAGGTCACCATCGAAAACTGCAACCCGCTGCGCCTGAACCAACACCGGGCCGTGGCCCCCGAACGCCCCGCCTCCGCCGAGACAAAATAATGCTGTCCCGAACGATTGCGATAGGACTACTGTTGTTACCGGCCAGCCTGCTGGCAAGCCCCTTGTTTGATGTGCACCTGCACTACAACCGCAGCGCTGCCGCTCATTACACTCCATCACAAATCGTTGCGCTGCTGGAGCGTAATAACATTCAACAAGCCGTGATCACCAGCAGCCCGCCATCACACAGCGAAACCTTGTACCGGCAGGCACCGCAACGCATCATTCCCCTGCTGGGTATATACCGTAACGATGCTGACAAGCTCAACTGGCCCCATGATCCCGACCTGGTCACGCGCATCGAGGCGCAATTGAAAAAAGGTTTCTGGCGTGGCATTGGTGAATTGCATATTTTTGCCAGGGATCGGCATAGCCTGGTCTTCAAGCAGGTCGTGACCTTGGCGGCACAACACCGCTTGCCGTTACAAATCCACGGCGACCCGGCGGTCATCGACAGTGTCTATGACATGGCCCCCGGGCATCCGGTGGTCTGGGCGCATGCCGGTACCTTTCCCTACCCGGACCTGCTTGCTGACTACCTGCGACGCTACCCGGCCTTACGCGTTGATCTTTCGGTACGCGATGAACGTATCGCGCCCAATGGCAAACTCAGTGATGACTGGTACCAACTGTTCATGCGTTACCCGGACCGCTTCATGGTCGGGGTCGATACCTTCAGCCTGTTACGCTGGAATAATTTCGACAAGGCAGTGGCCAGCATTCGTTACTGGCTGGCACAACTTCCGGACGATATTGCCCAACAACTGGCCTATGATAACGCCGCTGCCTTGTTTGACAGAACGGGGACAAGAAACAAGGCCGGCCTACTGAGTGAGAACTGAATAAATGCCCATCCGGGCAAACGCGCAGACAGCAACAGCAACTGTTTTGCAGTGCTGGTTTACAAGCACCAGTTAGCAAGATAACAGCATTGCCTGGTTCGCTATATCGTAGCGAACCAGGCAATCAGCTCAACCTCAGGCTACGTGTGGCAGGCTGTCGGTCATGCCGATATTGATGATCTCCAGGTGATTACGGTAGGCAAACTCCATTGCATAGTTATATGCATCCGGATTGAGTGTCGCCAGCCTGTTCGCAACGAACAAACCGTGGAACCCATCATACTTGATCGGCTTAAGCATGGGATTGTAATGAAGGCGATGGCGTTCATCGAAACAACCGCAGACTGAAGCGATGCGCTGGGCCCAGTCTGATGGTCGAAATTTATTACCGTTGTCAGTGATACCTACAATAAAATAGCCCGCTTCTTCTTGCGACATGTTTTTTTCGAATACCTCTCATGGTTGTAGTATGTTTGGCCCGCATTATATCGCCTGAATATGACCGGACCATGAAGTAAAACTTAAGAAAAGCTTAAAAGTAAATTAATTTTGATTCATATCCTGTTATGCAAAAATAAAACCATGACTAAAATGGCTATCTGGCGTCGATACGTTTATTTTTTTGAACAAATTAAGTGCGGGCAGGAAAGCCGACAAACAAATCTGGTGCATAACATGACTATAATCAACAATTTTTATGACATATCTACAAGTAAAAAGTTCAGCTGGCGCTCGCCAAACAAGATTTTGGCTCCTGTCATGAATTACGTCCTGGGAATTTTTGAACTGTTTCGCAAATCCACAAGCCAACTTGAACTTGCTGCCTCTGTCACTGTCTAGCTGTGTAAACAGGTGAGGAATACAACATTCATCATGTCCGGGAGGGAC
Source organism: Thioalkalispiraceae bacterium (assembly GCA_050116415.1). Classification (GTDB taxonomy): domain Bacteria; phylum Pseudomonadota; class Gammaproteobacteria; order UBA6429; family Thiohalophilaceae; genus JARRJY01. The sequence goes on along the minus strand of JASFOS010000010.1, from coordinate 5,712 downwards.
TCACATGGACAGCACATGGAAAGACAAACTTCACCAGCAGCGTGAAGAGCTTGCACATATACTGCACCACCCTATACAGCAAGCTGCTCAACAACTGGCTCCGGCCTGGTCTGAACAACAACAGATGGAAAGTAAACTGTTCGAGCTGTTCGAAACCATTCCCCATTGCAACAGTTTGTACGTGGTCGATACCCGGGGAATACAGGTTTGCAATACCATCGGTCGCGGTGGAACAGTCTCCCTACACCGGGGACGAAATCGCTCGTACCGGCCCTACATGAAGGAAGTGGTACCGGCCTGGGGTTTCCTGCTCTCCGATGCCTACATCAGTGAACTTCGCCATCGCCCCAGCCTGACGGCATTGCAGATCCTGCGCTGTGCAGACCAGGTACTTGGCTACCTGGGCGCGGATTTTGACCTGCGCGACCTGCCTGCCGGTACCGAACTGTACAAAGAACCGGGAGAGTGGCGACAGATCAAAGGCGATCCCGCCATTCGTAGCCAGCTATTTTATCAAACCCACGTGGAGAGCCCGATGGATCGAAACCTGTCACAGGCCATGGCGATCCTCGAGGAAATGATTTGCCATCGCGGTGTGTTCCAGGCACAAATACACTTTTCAAGCAGCCAGGCGACCATCTGGTTAACCAGCGATCCGTTTCGCTATCGCATCCTCGATATCGATGCGCTGACTGATCCTGACATTTGCCTGCTCTATCCGCGCCTGGCCTACCCGCCGGAAGCATTGATACCTTTTGACAGGATTGAAGCAATCCTGGCAACGTTCGAGCAACTACGTCACGCGGATGAGAATATCTACTTGCGAGTGGCCTCGATCAACCTGTTCAACGGCATGATCAGCGTGACCTTCTCATGTGATGGCTCTCATTACATGCCTTTCGATGAATTCCTGCGTAAGAACACCGCGTTCTGGTTTGGCACAACGGCGGCCTGAATCTTGCTGTGCCACTGATGGTGCACGGTTCAAAGATTAACGCAGTTTGACGCGACGCCCCTGTTCAACGTCATCACCGGGATGATTAACCACTCGTTCACCTTCCTTCACACCCGCCAGTATCTGTGCTGACAAGCCATTGCGTTGCCCAACCTTTACCACGCGTCGCTGGGCAACGTCGTCTTCAATCACGAAAATGGCCCAGCCATCCTGGTAACGAAACAGGCTGCTGGCCGGCACCTGCAAGACATCATCATCTTGCCAGAGCACAAATTGCGCATCGACCCGGTAACCGTCGCCCAGCCGTTGCCACAACTGCGGCGGTGAGGTGAAATCACAAATAATCAGTACGCGTTGTTCTTCCACGCCCAGTGCCGATACCTTGGTAAACGCCACCGGTTCTACCGTGCGCACAATACCTTGCAACGGTAGCGCACCCCCCCAGCGATCAAACATGACTTTCATCCCTGCACTGATCTTCACGGCATCGGCAGAAAGCACATCTACCTCGATTTCCAGTGCAGCAGGATCACCCACTTCCAGTAACGGGTCGCCGGTACGCACCGGTCCTTCACACTCGTGGGCAACTTTTAAAATCCGGCCTGCAATGGGTGAGCGCACCGCAACCTGTTCCAGCGAATCATCGCTTTCACTCGAGGCATATTCAAGCACGCTTTGTGCCGCTTTCAGCTCATAGCGCGCAACATCGACGCTGAAGTCCGCCGAGCGCTTGGCCGCGGCCTTGGTATTGGCTTCAGTCACTGCCTTGTCAAAAGCATCACTTGAAATAACGCCCTTTTCCATCAAGGGTTTGAGCCGTTTGAGTTCATTGGCCGCCAGCTGTTGTGCCGCCGCTGCCGCCGTGGCCTGTTCCTGGGCCGCTTGCAAGGCGGCGCTGGCCGCCGCCACGCGCGCCTCGGCCTGGGCATGGCTACGCGGATCGAGAACCTGTGATTCCAGTGGCCGAATACTTAATAAACTTTGACCCTGCTGCACGGCATCACCTACCTCGAGTTGCACCTGGCAGGCAATACCATCCACCGGCGCTGACACGATGTAACGATCCATCACCCGTGTACGCCCTTCTTCTTCAATACTGACTGTCATCGGTGCGCGTTTCGCGCTAACCGCCTCGACCCAAACCGGTTGTGGCCAGAAACCCCAGAGCAACAGGCCGATGACGACCATAACGATGAAAATGATAACGGGATGTTTCTTTAAATTATTAAGCACCGCTTTACTCCTTGGTCTTGAGTACCGCTACCATATCGAGATGGGCCAGGTTACGCCAGATCAGCATCGCGGAGAGCAGTGCCGAGATAATCACTACCAGCGCGGCGAATGCATAGACATGCATACCCAGTACCAGCGGTACACGATAAAGATCCGTGTCGAACTGAAACGCCAGGTAGGCACACAGGCCATAGCCGATCAGCAATCCCACCGGGATCGCCACCAGGATCAATAGTCCCAGTTCACCCAACAGGATATAGGCGACCTCGTTTTGCTCAAAACCCAGCACGCGCAGGCTGGCCAATTCCCGGCCGCGCTCTGACAGGGCGATGCGCATACTGTTATATACCACGCCGAAAGCAATACTACCGCCCAGCAAGGTGGTTATAAAAGTATAGAACAACACGGTTTGCGCCACGTTTTCATAAAACGCGTTAATCGCCGACTCCTGCTCGACGACCCCGGCTATTCGCGGCATTTCTTTCAGTTCCCGGTAAACCTCGCGCTGGTAAGCCTTGTCGACTTTTAACAAGGCTCCGGAAATAGCATCGCCTTCCTTCAACAACCGGTTGAGGCTTTCGCGTTGCAGGTAGACGTTCACACCCAGGTCCTGTTTGGCAGTGCCGACAACCGGCACCTGTACCACTGGCCGGTTACCTTCCAGCACTTCGATGGTAAGCAGATCACCGGGCTTGATGTGCAGCAATTCCGCCAGGTAATCGGTCAGGACCGCCCCTTCCGGTGGCAGCCTGATTTCCTTGAGATCCGCATCCAGCAAGCGCAACAACGTCCCGTTCGCATCAATCCCCTGTACCGAAGTGCGATAGCTGCGGTGTTGGTACTGGAGCCTGGCGGGTACTTCGCGAACCCCCTCAACATGCTCTACGCCCTGCAAACTGCGTAACGAGTACAAGGAACGTATGGAAGTCGGCTCGGTATAGTTAACGATAATATCTTCGCGCTGGCTCATGCCAAATTGCACATCGATCATGTGATCGATGGCCCCTTCCTGGAAACCACTCACCACCATCACCCCGCAGGCCATGGCAATACCCAGCATGGTCAGCAAGGACTTCAGCGGACGACGTTCAATGTGGCGCAGGATCATCCGGGTCGGTTGCGAAAACCAGCGTTGCAAGCCTAGCCGTTCAACCACCGTGGCATGATAAATGGCAGGCGGCTCCGGGCGCATCGCTTGTGCCGGCGGCAAGCTGGCTGCCCTGTAAACGGCATACAGGGTTCCCGCCGCTGTCACCAGACCGCTGATCAGCATTGCCGCGATGATCACTGATGGTTTAAGCACATAGATCATGTAGGGCAGGCTGAAGAAACCGGTGTAAATGTTGCTCAGGCCCTGACCCATCCAGATCCCTGCCATGATCCCCAGCCCCACCCCGAAACCAACGATCAATAACACCAGTTTGAGGTAATGCACCCCGACCGCGAGGTTGCTGTAGCCAAACGCCTTGAGGCCAGCGATTTGTTCGCGCTGCAAGCTGATCAGGCGACTGATTACCACGTTGAGCAGGAATGCCGCGACGCCGAAAAAAATGACCGGAAACACCGTGGCAATGGTTTGTTGCTGCTTGAGTTCTTCGGATAAAAAACGGTGCGAGAGTTGATCTTCCTGGGCGATGGCACCGGTGCCACCGTAAGGTTTGATAATGTCATCCAGGCGATCGATCACGTCCTGTTCGTTGCTACCCTTGCTCAAGGTCAGGGCCACGTTATTAAACGCGCCGTCCATGTCATACGCGCTGGCCAGCGGTTTTCGCGCCATCCACAGCACGCCGTAACGTTCATAATCCGGAAACAAGGCACCCGGGGCAATCTGGTAAATATATTCCGGTGACATGGCAAGCCCGACAATGGTCAAGGTTTTTCGTCGACCGTTAATGGTGGCACGCAGTTTGTCACCCGCCTGTAACTGGTGGGCCCTGGCAAATTCGACACTGAGTAATACTTCGTTATCACGACCGGGTTCAAACAGCCGCCCGCTACGTAAATAGATCTGGTTTAACAGGCCGCGACTGTTGTCCGGCAAGGACAACAAGTGGCCGCTGACCGGATCCTCGAAGCCGGCTACATCGATACTGACATATGCCACCACCCGGCTTTCCACTTTATCGACGCCGGGGATCGTCTCGATACGTTTAAGCACCGATAGCGGGGCGCGCTTGAGCGTGGCGAATACCTGGGCAAAGTGATGCTCTCGATAATAAGTGGCACGGGTTTCAAAAAGTGAATCGAGCGTACTCAACGACATGATGAAAATACTGACTCCACCGACAATCACGATGGCAATCGCTAACGCCTGGGTTCTCAGGTTCCACAATTCACGCCAGAGCTTGATATCGATGGCTTTCATCGTTTCACCAGCTCAACTCGCTGGGCGCGAGCCTGGTTTCATTGACCAACACGTCGCTGATGCGGCCATCCGCCAGGTGGATCACCCGGTCGGCCATCTGTGCAATGCCGGCATTATGGGTAATCACCGCGGTGGTGGTACCCAGTTCCTGGTTGACGCGTTGCAGGGCTTCCAGCACCACGATGCCCGTTTTGGAATCAAGCGCCCCGGTTGGCTCGTCGCATAACAATACATCAGGGTTCTTGGCAATGGCCCGCGCAATCGCAACCCGTTGTTGTTCACCACCGGAAAGCTGTGCCGGAAAATGGTCCAGCCGTTCCCCAAGCCCAACGAGCTGCAGCGCCTGTTCCGGTGACATCGGGGTTCGAGCAATTTCGGTCACCACTGCCACGTTTTCGCGCGCGGTAAGACTCGGTATCAGGTTATAAAACTGGAACACGAAACCGACATGGTAACGGCGATACTCGGTAAGTTCCCGCTCACTGGCTCGAGTCAGGTCACGTTCACCATAAAAAACGTGCCCCTCGGTTGGGGTATCCAGTCCGCCGAGGATATTTAGCAAGGTGGATTTACCACTGCCCGAGGCACCCAGCAACACCGCGAATTCACCCTGGTAAAGGTCCAGGTCCACCCCGCGCAGTGCATGCACCTGCACTTCACCCATCTGGTAAACCTTGGTGACACCATGCACATGAAACACCACGCCTTGTTCAAGTGGGGCATGTGTCGGTTGCTCATCATCCGCCATAAGCTTTCCCGCGTCTGCTGAATACTATGGATATTGCCTCTACCCATAATAAACCTGATTCGCCGCTAATTCTAATAGTTTAGCCTGGACTATTTTTTTGCCGATCCCACTTGAAATGCAAGCCTGTCATCCCTACCTGATCTTTTGCAGGAAACGGGGCTGATGGCACGTTTCCCTGGCAAACATGATTGTTAATTTTCGTATTGCTTCAAAGGAGAATATGTTATGACAACGATCGACTTATCCCCGCTCTACCGTAATACCGTTGGTTTTGACCGCCTCGCCTCGATGCTGGATAACGCGTTTCGCACCGAGCACGGCAACTCCAGCTACCCACCCTATGATATCGAGGCACTGGATGAAAACCGCTACGCGATTACCCTCGCGGTGGCCGGCTTTAACCAGGAC